>NZ_JAQREO010000019.1:0-84204 GCF_028599385.1 Pseudoalteromonas sp. CST2 | reverse complement strand
AAGGCACCGCAGCTGCATCTCATTTATGGTTAATTTAATGGCTGGATTAATTGCCTATACTTTTCAGACTAAAAAGCCGAGTATAAAAGTGACTCGACTTTAATTCTTATGCAGATCTGAGGTTAATTAGCTAAATGTGTCTTTTACATTTTCGAGCATGTCGTTGTATTCGTCACTTGAAAATAGCTGCATAGAAGGAATAACGCCTTTATCTATGTAAGTTTGTAAAGCCGCTGATTTATCAGAAACCTGTAAAGTCCCCTCTAAAATAGCGCCAATACGAATAAAATCAACATAACCAATCTCTTCAGGGCGATACGTAGGGTCTGCCCAATGCCTAGCAACATTTACAAATTCAGGTGGAAACTCCCACGCTCCCATAATTGAGCCACCAATTTTACCACTGAGCTTTTGAATTGCATGTGCTAAAAAGCTTGGGTTAGCAAACACCTCTGGGTGGCGCTCAGCTTCGGTTAAAATAGGCAGTACACCAATGTTATATACCAACGACGCCAACGTAATAGCGTCACTATTTAACGATGTACGTTTATTATTTTGTAAATAAAACGCCATAAGCGTTATTGAATGCCCCGCCACATCTAGCGTTTTTTGCCACGCTTTACTCATGTAGCCTTTTATTAGCTCATTATTAGAAACAAACAGCTGCTCCATTGCCATTGCGGTTGCTATATTTTTAATTTGGCGTAAACCAATGCGCGTAACCGCTTGCTGTAAGTTAGACACTTTAACCGCTCGGCCCATAATTGCACTGTTAGCAACTTTAATCATTCGCGCTGAAAGAGCCGGGTCTTGCCCAATCACGTCTGACATTTGCATTAGGTTTACATCAGGGTTATCGGCCGCTTGGCGCACTTTAATTGCAACTTCAGGTAACGTAGGTAAAACCAAAGTGTCGTTATTGATTCTATCAACCAAAATCGTTAATAGTGCATTTTCTGTAGACATAGAACTGTCATCCTTTTGTTTCTGGGCCGCAATGCAACTGCTAACCTCGGATAAAATGAGTAATACAATGAGTATTATCTAACTTACCGATAAAGTTAAGAAAATTATATAAATTAATTGTTATTATCGCCTGCAGACGCGGTACACCGCCAAACACTTGCTATTTACCATTTAGTTTTGCTTTAATGCAGTCACTATAAGGAAACGTTTGTACGCGCTAGCAATTAAATTTAAGCGTACAAATAATTAAACTTACTTTTTTAACAGGCAATCAAATGATCTTAAACAAAATTAGCCAAGCAATTTTACTCTCAGGCGTCGTTTTTCTTAGTGCATGCTCAGAGCAAGCCCCCTCTTCGACCGAAGCCACAGGTGTAGAACTTGCTCAAAAAAGTGCCGCGCAAGCTGGCCCAGATTTAATTAATATTGATAAACAACGTTTAGATATTTACACCGACTTTAGCCTAAAAGCCGACCTATCTCATTTAAGTGAGAATCAAAAAGCCATGGTTGCTAAGCTTATCGATGCCTCTAAAATTATGGACGAGCTATTTTGGAAGCAGGCTTTTGGCGATAATAAAGACGCTTTTTTAGCAAAACTAAGTGATGAAAAAGTACGTAAATTTGCTGATATTAACTACGGCCCTTGGGATCGTTTAAATGGTGACGAACCGTTTTTATCAGGTTACAAAGAAAAAGCCCTTGGCGCACAATTCTACCCAGCCGACATAACAAAAGAAGAGCTAAATAATGCCGACGTAGAAGATAAAAAAGGCCTTTACTCATTAATTAAACGTGATGAGCAAGGTAACCTTTACAGCGTGCCTTACTCAAAAGAATACGCTGAGGAGTTAGCTAAAGCAGCAGATTTGTTACGTGAAGCCAGTAAGCTTGCCGATGATAAAGAATTTGCCAATTACTTAAACCTACGTGCTGATGCACTACAAAATGATGATTTTCAGGGTTCTGACTTTGCCTGGATGGACATGAAAAATAACCCAGTTGATGTGGTTATTGGCCCAATTGAAACCTATGAAGATCAACTCTTTGGCTACCGCTCTGCTTATGAGTCGTATGTACTAATTAAAGATTTAAAATGGAGCGAGCGCCTAGCTAAATTTGCGGCCTTTTTACCAGAGCTTCAAAAAGGTTTACCGGTAGATGCTAAATATAAGCAAGAAGTGCCAGGCTCAGACGCTGACTTAAATGCTTACGATGTGGTTTACTATGCAGGTCACTCAAATGCGGGCAGCAAAACGATTGCCATTAACTTACCAAACGATGAGCAAGTACAGCTTGAAAAAGGCACTCGTCGCCTGCAGCTTAAAAACGCAATGCGTGCAAAATTTGATAAAATTTTAGTGCCAATTGCTGAGCAGTTAATTGTACCTGAGCAACGTAAGCATATTACCTTTAACGCCTTTTTTGCCAATACCATGTTTCACGAAGTGGCTCATGGCCTAGGTATTAAAAACACCATTACAAATAAAGGCACTGTGCGCCAATCATTACAAGAGCACGCCAGTGCACTTGAAGAAGGTAAAGCCGATATTTTAGGTTTATACATGGTTGAGCAGTTACTTAAAAAAGGCGAAATTACCGAAGGCACATTAGAAGATTACTACACCACCTTTATGGCGGGTATTTTCCGCTCAGTACGTTTTGGTGCATCAAGCGCACATGGTAAAGCAAACATGATCCGCTTTAACTTTTTTGCACAAGAAGGCGCTTTTTCTAAAAATGAAGAGGGTTTATACCGTGTAAATATGGAAAAAATGGGCGTGGCTATGGCTAAGCTGTCGCGCTTAATTTTAACATTACAAGGTGACGGCGATTACGAAAAAGTAGATCAACTAATTGCCACTCATGGCGATATTAAAGAAGAGCTTGCTAAAGACCTAGAAAAACTAAGCCAAGCGAATATTCCGGTTGATGTAACCTTTAAACAAGGTAAAGACGTGTTAGGCCTTAACTAACCCAACACGTAATACTTTGTAATAGTTTAATAAAGCGCTGTAGTTTATAACTGCAGCGCTTTTTTTAGCGCTATTATTTGCTCATCTGTGTATGGTTTTGCTGGAAACTTACCCCACACCGGTGCAGGCCACGCAGCATCAGTTGTAAAACGTGCAATATGATGAATATGTAATTGCGGCACCATATTACCCAAAGCGGCCACGTTTAATTTATCAGGGCTAAACACTTGCATAATAAGCTTGCTGAGTTTGGCCGACTCTTTTAAATATACAATTTGATCGGCATCAGATAAATCGATGATCTCTTTTAAATTAGGTTTTCTGGGTACCAATACAAACCAAGGGTATTGGCTGTCGTTAAGTAATAACACCTTACATAAAGGCCAATCTGCCAGTTCTATACAATCGCGCTTAAGCTCTGGGGCGAGTTCAAAAGTGTGGTTCGTCATCGTCACATCCTAGTTAGTCTTTAATAATGGCCACTTTATAGCATTTATTTGCAGTTGCACACGCTTAGCTTTACCATTTAATACAATATTTATAATAAGCTAAGGCAACCTTGTGCTAAAAAAAATAAAACACTTAACCCTCGCACTACCGCTAGCTGTTGGCGCACTGAGCGTACAAGCAAAACCATTATCGCTAGAGCGTATTTTTGATGATCCGAGCTTGTCGGGTAAAGCTCCCGTACAACTTAAGTTTTCACCAGACGGTAGCCGCGTAACTTACCTGCAAGGTAAAACCGATGACTACAACCGTTATGATTTATGGGAATACAACTTAAAAGATAACACCAACAGAATACTGGTTGATTCTGCAAAGCTGTTTTCAGGCCCAGAAAACCTCTCTGATGAGGAAAAAGCACGCCGCGAACGCCAACGTATTTTTGGTAAAGGTATTTTAGAGTATAAATGGTCTAAAGACGGCAAAGCCCTGTTATTCCCACTCAATGGTGACCTGTATTATTACGAGCTTGCATCTGGTAAAAGTAAAAAACTTACCAATACAGAAGCGTTTGAAACCGATGCCCGTTTTTCTCCTAAAGGTAACTATGTATCGTTTATTCGCGAGCAAAACCTTTACGCTTTAGCACTTGATTCGGGTAAAGAAATTCAACTAAGTAAAGATGGCGGCGGCGTTATTAAAAACGGCATGGCCGAATTTGTAGCGCAAGAAGAAATGAGCCGTATGACTGGCTACTGGTGGGCAGGCGATGAATCTAAAATTGCATTTACCCGCGTAGATGAAACCCCAGTAAAAGAAGCTATCCGTAACGAAATTTATGCAGACGAAGTAAAGCTATTTAATCAACGTTACCCATTTACAGGCACCGACAACGTTGAGATTCAACTTGGCGTTGTGTCTTTAAATAATCAAAACGTTGACTGGGTTGATTTAGGCGACGATAAAGACATTTACATTGCACGTACTAAATGGCTAAAAGATAGCACAACCCTTTCGTATCAATGGCAAAATCGCTCACAACATAAGTTAGAACTACGCTTTTACAATAGCGATACTAAAACGCAAAAAGTAGCGCTAACAGAAAACAGCGATACGTGGATCAATTTAAACTTTGATCTGCATTTCTTAAAAGACAAAAAGCATTTTGTATGGGCTTCTGAGCGTGATGGTTTTAAACACCTTTATTTGTACCGCACTAACGGCCAGCTAATTCGACAAATCACTTCAGGAGACTGGGTTGTTGATAGCTTAAAAGGCGTAGATGAGAAAAAAGGCATAGTGTACTTTGCAGGACGTAAAGACACCCCGCTTGAAAGCCATTTATACAGCGCACCACTGTTTAAAAAAGGCAATATTAAGCGCATCACCGAACAAGGCCAATACCACAAAGTGGTAATGGCTAAAGACAGCAAAACGTTTATTGATAATAGCTCATCGGTAAACAAGCCTAACTCGGCGGCTCTTCGTAAAGTAAATGGCGAATTTATCACATGGCTTGAACAAAATAAGCTTGATGATAGCCACCCATTAACACCTTATTTAAGTGATTTAGCAACTCCAGAGTACGGCACAATTAAAGCTGAAGATGGCCAAGTAATGCATTACCGCTTGTTTAAACCAAGTAATATTGCAGACGGCAAAAAGCACCCAGTAATTGTTAATGTATACGGCGGCCCGCATGCACAACGCGTTACAAATAGCTGGCGCAGCAAAAACTTGTACTTTCAATACATGGCGCAACAAGGCTATGTTATTTTTCAGCTCGATAACCGAGGCTCATACAACCGTGGTAAAAAGTTTGAAGACGCTATTTACAAACACTTAGGTGTTGTAGAAGTAGCTGATCAAATTAAAGGGGTTGAGTTTTTACGCACGCTTGATTACGTAGACCCACAACGCATTGGTATTTATGGCCACAGTTATGGCGGATACATGGCCCTAATGACCATGTTTAAAGCGGGCGATTACTTTCAAGCCGGTGTATCGGGTGCACCAGTTACTGACTGGGCACTTTACGACACCCATTACACTGAGCGCTACCTTGGTCATCCAAAAACCAATGCCAAAGGCTACGAAGACAGCGCCGTATTCCCATACGCTGATGGCTTAAAAGGCCCATTAATGATTTACCATGGCATGGCCGATGACAACGTGTTATTTACCCACGCCACTAAATTATTTAAACAACTACAAGATAACGAAAAACAGTTTGAAATGATGACCTACCCAGGCTCAAAACACAGCTTACGCGGTAAACAGGTGCAAACACATTTACACCAAACCATCACAAACTTCTTTAATCGACATTTTGATGTTAAATAATCATATGACGACTAAATAGACTAAAGGCTGATTGAAAAATCAGCCTTTTTTTTGTCTTAATAAGTTAGTGAGCCTAGATTAAACGCTTTTTTTAGCTACGCTTATTCTATGCGCTAAGGCGTACACTAATTGAGGACAAATTAATGCTTAACCTACGTAGTTTCAGTATTTTCCAGCGTTTTTTACTGTTAATAGCCATTGTTGTATTTGGCTTAATAGTACTTAGTATATCTAGCTTAACTCATCAATATAGCTCACTCAAAAACGAGCAATATCTAAAAACCCAAAATGTAGTAGAAACGGCATACAGTGTTATTGAGCATTACCACCAGCTTGAACAAAACAATACACTCACACAAGCGCAGGCTCAATCACAAGCACTGGCCGCTATAAAAGCGCTGCGCTATGACAAAACAAATTACTTTTGGGTAAACAACTACCAGCCCAAAATGGTAATGCACCCAATAAAGCCTGGGCTTAACGGTAAAGACTTAAGTAATAATAAAGACCCCGATGGCAAAGCACTTTTTGTAGAAATGGTGAACATTGTAAAACAACAAAAAGAAGGTTTTATACCTTATAAATGGCCAAAACCAGGAAAAGACCAGCCGGTAGATAAAGTCGCATTTGTAAAAGGCTTTAGCCCGTGGCAATGGATTATTGGCTCAGGCGTATACCTAGATTCAATAGATGAAGCATTTAGCGAGCAGCGTAATCTCATCATAATTAGCGCTTTAGTTATGATTATTGCTGTCATTTTATTAAGTTACTTTATTGGTAAAAGTATACTCACGCCTACTCGTCTTGCCGCAGACATGATGAAAAACATATCGCAAGGTGAAGGTGACTTAACACGTACGCTAAACGAATCGGGCAATGATGAAATATCAGAGCTGTCACGCTCTTTTAATTTATTTGTTTTAAAAATGCGCGAGTCGTTAGTGCATGTATCGCACAGTGCAGATGATGTAAGCAGACACGCTCACACGGTGGATGAGTCAAGTAGAACAAGCCATTCCTTCATTGAGCTACAAAACGACAGTTCCACACAAGTAGCCGCCGCCATGGAGCAAATGACGCACCAAATTCATGATGTGAGTCGTAATGCCGACGCCGCTGAACAAGCAGCCAATGATGCAGCAGACAATGCCTCAACCGGTAAAAACGTGGTAGCGAATACCATTACCGCTATAGAAACACTCTCAAGTAATATAGAAACAGTGAGCCAAGTAACTGAAGATTTAGCAAACGAAAGTAATAATATAGGCTCTGTGCTTGATGTGATCAGAAGTATATCGGAGCAAACAAACTTACTTGCACTCAACGCTGCTATAGAAGCGGCTCGTGCAGGCGAGCACGGCAGAGGGTTTGCAGTTGTTGCCGATGAAGTGCGCACATTAGCCAGCAGAACCGGGCAAAGCACAGATGAAATTCAAGCCATGATCACTAAATTACAAGAAGGCGCTAAAGCGGCAGTAGAGGCGGTAAAATCAAGCCAAGCACTGTCGGTGACGACAGTAGAGCAGGTTTCATCTGCCGATACATCACTCAATGAAATAGAAAGGCTGGTATCTATAATTACCGACATGAACAGCCAAATAGCCCGTGCCACAGAGCAGCAAACACAAGCTGCTGACGAGGTTAATTTACGTATTAACGAGCTATCTCAATCAACCGAGCAATCACTAAATAATACAAAGCAACTTACCGATGCCAGCGATAACCTTAAACAAAGTAGCCAAGGGCTTTCGAGCGTGGTTAATCGCTTTAAATTAAAATAATTTAAAAACAAAAGCCCTGAATTAACAGGGCTTTTTATTACATAAGCGTTTTTAGCTTATACCATTTCGCATAATTAAATGATCTATTTTTAGGATGGAAAAACGTGTTGATGGCTAGGCAAAAAATTTGCTATTTAGTTGTTCTAAATGAGAATTTTTTAACACAGATAGCGACACGTTTAGCCCCGAAAAATGATTAAGTATTATTGCGGATTGGTATTACATACAGTAGCGTGCAAATAAGCTGGTTACTGATGCTGCGGTTGGCTTGCCGTGCTGCCAATCACCGCCTTCGACACCACTACCAGCAATATCCATATGTACATAAGGAAGCGGCTGCTCAGAGTCGTTACCGTGTTTATCAAGCCCACCAACAACGGCTAAAAACGCCATAGGGAATTGATGCCCACGGGCTGTAACAGCAGAGGCCGCATTATTGCTTGATAAAACATCATCAGCAAGGGTACGCGGTTTGATAAAGTCGTAATCTTCACGGCGAGAGCGAGAAACCTCAGCTGCATCTGCCCATAAATCACCACAATCCGCTATTTGACGAGAGGTATTAGCGCTACGTGCAGGTCCATTTTCAACATACGCTCCGTAAGGGCCCATAGCACGTGCCGCATGGCCTGTAAGGGTTGCTACGGTGAATAATGTTGGATTAACTTCGCCTTTGGCGACATCTTTCATTTCGCTAAGTAGGTCACCCATAGCTAAACGCCCTTCTGCATCGGTGTTACCAATGCGGACACGTACGCCTTCACGGCTAGTGATAATTTCATCTGGTACAAAACAATCTGAGCCAATTGAATTACGAACCACAGCTAAATAAGAAATAACTTTAACGCCTTTAGGTTGGTAATCTGCCACGGCTTTCATAAAGCCCGCAACGGATGCAGCCCCACCTTTATCACGGCTCATACCCGCCATGTAACCGCCTACTTTTAAATCGGCGCCGCCGGTATCGTAAACTAAGCCTTTCCCAACAAACATTAGCGTGCGCGTTACTTCACCTTCTGGCACGTATTCTAGCTTTACAACACGTGGGTGGTGGCGCTCAACCGCATAAGATGCGCGAGCAACGGTGCTAAGCATAGGGTAGTTTTTATCTATCGTGTTAATATCGTCAATCACATCAACCGCTACTTTAGAGCCTTTAAAAAGCTCAACACAGTAATCAGCAAAGCGTGGTGGCGCCATACGTTCAGGCTCAGTACCACATAAATCACGCGCCGCATATTGCCCTGCTGCAATTGCATTTACAGCTTTAACTGTTTGCTCATTTGCATCGATTAAACCTATTTGCGTAATAGGCTCAATACTTTCGCCATGGTATTCGCGCGCCTCTAAAGGTTGCCACAATGCTTGGCATGCGCCTAAATACGCCACTTCTAATGCATGCTGGTAACGCGCATCTGTATGTAATTTAGGTAAGTAAATAGCAGGGTTTACACTGCCCGCGGCTTTTGCTTCGTTAATCGCTAGCTTAGCGGCATCAAAGTAGCGTCTTACATCATCGTAATCGCGGTTAAGCGGCCCCGTAGGTGCTAAAACAACACGTACATTATCAACCACTAAAAACGTAACTTGTTTACCAATACGAGAATCTACTTTAGCGTGTGATTCGATAGCATCACTTAATGAGTTATTGGCTAATTGAGAAAAGTCATCACTAATTATAATAAGTGCATCGTGAGAAAATGAGTCAAAGCTTGCACTAAGTGATTGTGCAGCTATCGCTTGAGGATATGCCATAAGTAAAACTCCTGTTAGAAAACATAAGGGGCTATTATCGTTGATATAAAAACACAAAACCAGCCAACTGCGATCAGCTCATTTTAATCTGGCAACTTGGTTTTACAGCTAACTAAAGTGACTCCATATTTTAAGAAGAAATTAACAACAACTATATAGTTTTTAGTAAAGGTAGCCGCTGCTTGCTCCACGTTTAAATTACTTTGCTAAAGCACTCTAAATTGCAAAAAGCATGTAGTTAATCAAGAATACTCAGTTGCAAATTTAAATTAGGTTCATTTTTAACACCCACCCCAATACCTAATAAACGCACTGGTTGCTGCATACCTCGTTGATACGCCTTAGAGAGTAATTCAGTAAAAATAGCGGTATTTAATTGATGATGGGCTTGATCAGCAGAGGTAACAACAAAGTTTGCAAACTTCACTTTTACACTTAGCTTATTAATACGATTTTGTAGCTGTTGCTTATTAAGGCGCGCTGTTAGCTCTTCCAGTAATTTAGGTAACTGATCTAAACATTCTTGTAAGCTATTTTTATTGTATTCATAGGTGTGTTCAACACTAAGGGATTTACGCACTCGCTCAGTGGTTACTTTACCAATATATTCGCCAGCACATTTTTGATAAAGCGATACACCAAAATTCCCCACGTGCTGCTGCATCCAATTAACGCCTTTCTCGCGAACGTCTTTACCTGTGTATAACCCCTTTAAATTAAGCTTTTCGAGGGTTACTTTGCCCACACCAGGGATTTTACCCAGGGGTAAATTATTTAAAAACGCATCAACTTCATCCGGTAAAACCACAAATTGGCCATTGGGTTTATTTTCGTCACTGGCTATTTTGGCAATAAACTTAATGGGGGCAACTCCGGCAGAGGCAGTAAGGCCGGTATCGTTATAAATATCTGCTCTAATTTGCTGAGCAATAAGCGTTGCGCTGCCTTTGCATGCGGTGCTGTTGGTTACATCTAGGTAAGCTTCATCAAGCGACAGCGGCTCTATTTGGTCGGTATAGCGTTTAAATACAGCGCGTATTTGGTTAGAAATTTCTTTATAAACCGCCATGCGCCCAGGCACAATAACTAAATCGGGACATAATTGCTTAGCGCGGTAGTTAGACATAGCCGAGCGAACACCATATTCGCGCGCTATATAATTTGCTGTAGAGAGCACACCACGACGGCTATTGCCACCAATCGCTAAAGGCACACTGGCAAGTTTGGGGTTATCGCGCATTTCAACCGCTGCATAAAAGCAGTCCATGTCGATATGAATAAACTTTTTCATTACCACATAACAACTGTTTATTTATACAGCCATTATTAAGGATTCACTTTCATTAAGCAAGCCCATTAAAGCCTGTTTAACTTGCTAAAGTTAAAAGCGCTACTAGGTGTAGCGCGTTAAACCGTACAAGCTTTAAACAGCTTTTTTAAAACGGCTGCTTAAAGCGCTTTGATTTTTTAAAGCAATGTAGCCAAAAAACAAACTCCAATAAAAACCCCGCAGCTAAAAGCATTATGCCGCCGGAGGCATTACCCATTGCATAGCAAGCAAAAGACGCTATAAAAACTAAACTGGCTAAAGCCCAATTAATTATATTTTGCATGTGTGTTCTCGTGTGTGTGTTGTCTGTGTTATTTAACTGTAGTCCTAAAAATAAATAGGTACAATCATCTTATAAAAAAACATGGCATTTATTGTCTTGAGCTACAAACACCATATTGATAACCTCATTCATTTAAAACTAAGAGTACACATACATGCAAAGGTTCAAAGATCAGCACCCTATTCATACCGATATCACCGTAGCATGGGCCGATATGGACGCCCTACAACATGTTAACAACGTGGTGTACTTGCGTTATTTTGAAATTGCGCGTATCGATTTTCTAAATAAAATAAATCAGTTTGATACGATAAAACCAGGTGGAATAGGCCCGGTCATTAGTGAAAACAATATTCGCTATAAACGTCCAGTGACCTTCCCAGATACCTTAACCGTAGGTATTACTATTTCAGATATAAAAAGCGACCGTTTTATGATGAATTACTCTGTATTTAGCCATGCTCAGCAAGCTATTACTACCACAGGCTATTCTCAAGTTGTTATGTTTGACTTTAAAACAGGACAAAAAGCGGCGATTTCAGAGCCATTACTATCGGCACTACACCAATTCGCTTAAGTAGGTTTATTGCGAATTGGTATTAATTATCCACTCTCAAGATCTTACATAATTTAAGGATTTTAAATGCAATACAGTCCGTTAGGCAGCAGCGGTGTTGATGTTTCTAGAGTATGCTTAGGCAGCATGACTTGGGGTAAACAAAATACCCAACAAGACGCCGATGAGCAAATAGCTTATGCCTTGGCACAAGGCGTTAATTTTATAGATACTGCCGAAATGTATGCCGTTCCTCCTTCACCAGAGACCTACGGTAAAACAGAGCAAATTATAGGTAACTGGCTAAGTCGCAATGCGCGAAAGCGCAGTGATATTGTATTGGCGAGTAAAATTGCAGGCAATGGCTTGTCGTGGGTACGAGATGGCGGCGATATAACACGCAGCGCTGTCATTGAGGCCGTAGATAACTCGCTTAAACGCCTACAAACCGACTACATAGATTTATACCAATTGCATTGGCCTAATCGCTCTACCCCACACTTTGGCAGGCAGTGGCCAGGTAAACTCACTTTTAGTGACGTAGATACTGAGCAACAACAAGCGGGTATGCTTGATATTTTAGAGGGCCTTAATGAGTGTGTTAAAGCCGGAAAAATAAAATATTGTGGCCTTTCAGATGACACCCCATGGGGCATTAGCCAATTTCTAAATTTAGCAAAAGCGCATAATTTACCGCGTATGGTGTCTATTCAAAACGAGTTTAGCCTAGCGCACGCTAAAGATTGGCCCTACTTAATTGAGCAGTGTATCCATGAAGACATTGCTTATTTACCTTGGTCACCGCTTGCTGCAGGCCTGCTAACGGGTAAATACCTAAACGGCGCGCGCCCAGCTGGCTCGCGTTGGACATTTATGCAGCGCAATGGTATTTTTAGAGATACCCCTAACGCGCAAAAAGCCACGCAGCGTTATGTAGAGCTTGCACATGTAAGCGGCATAACCCCAGCCCAATTGGCACTTGCTTGGTGTAATCAAGTCGATGGCGTTACCTCGTCAATTATTGGTGCGACCAGCATGGACCAATTAAAAGAAGACATTGACGCTTTTAGCATAACTTTAAGCGACGACACACTAGCTGAAATTGGTACTATTTTTAAAGATTACCCGCAGCCATACTAAACCAAAATAATAGGCAGTTTTTTTACTGCCTTTTTCTCTCTTACATTTGAACATATACAAAGTAAAACTATACTAAAGTTAACTTAAATGGATTATTTTTAGTGAGTTATGCTTAGAAATGTAATTTTATTCTTTGGTGTACTAGGTGCTTTAATGCGTTACGGGTACGCTGATAATACTCACCCAATTGAAGAAATTGTATGGTTACAAAGTTACACGCCCCCGTTTCATATGGATAAAGATTCGCATGCGCCGCAAGGTGGTATTTGCGACAACCTCACCGAGCAACTAATTAGCAGCATTGATGATGTAAAACATACACGACTAATCGTGCCGCAAGAGCGAATTAATAAGCACTTAAATGAAGGCGATAATGTATGCTTCCCGTGTGTTATTCATAAAAAAACAGCCAATGGCGTTTTACAATTTTCTACCCCCACTACGGTGTACCCGCCTTTTTCGGTTTTAACCACTCAAAAACTTGCTCCAGAAATACACGCTAAGCATGGCAGCCCTATTAAACTTATTCATTTATTGTCAGACGAGCAATATGTATATGGTCAAGCCGCGGCGCGCAAGTTTACTTCAAAAATTAATAAAATAATCGAAAACACCACGGTGTATCATAAAGCATCGCTAAGCTGGAGCAGCGAAAATGAAAGCCAAGCTGTTATTGCTCGCTTAAGTCGCGGCTTTTTAGATTACACAATAGACTACCCGTTTATGGGGGATTATTTTGTCAATCACAGTAAGTTTAAAAATATAGTCAGTTTGCCAATTGAAGAAGACCCCAGAGAGTTTGTTTTAGGGGCTATAGGGTGTGCAGTAAGAGCACCGAATGATTTTGCTACCAAGGCGCTTAATAAAATAAATAAAGCGCTACATAAGCAGGTATTACAATCGCCTGCTTATATAAATAGTCAGCGTTTTTGGTTAGAGCAAAGTTTTCCGCAGTTTACTAAGCATTACCAACAGCAAATACTTAATCCTATTGTGCCTGCCAGCTCTGCGATAACAAGCACGTCGAATTAGCATACAAGCTTACTGTAAATACGCTGTTTGCAGGCACTTCCCCTACGCCTGCAGGCGTTCCTGTCATTATTACATCGCCATTTTCTAAGTGCATAAACTCATTAATTTCACTTAAAATATCTTTAGGCTTATGTATCATAAATTGCGTATCGCCTTGTTGAATAACGTTATCGTTAATTTTAAGCTCAAACGTAAACACCTGCTCAGCATCCGCTATAGCGACAAAGGGCGTTAATAATACCGAGCCGTTAAACGCCTTGGCGCGCTCCCACGGTAACCCTTTATTTTTAAGCTTACTTTGCACGGTACGTTTAGTTAAATCCAATCCTAAACCTACGCCTGCCAACTCATTATTTTTAATAACAAAACACAGCTCGGTTTCATAATGCAGTGTGTCGTTATTGTGCGTAGCAAATAAGGTAGACGAAAGGGCACTGTTCGGTTTATTAAACAATACCATTTGATCTGGTAGCTCATTATTAAGCTCAGCAATATGCGCGGTGTAATTACGCCCAACGCATACTACTTTAGAGGGGGTTAATAGCTCACTTTCTAGTTTTATCGACTGCATAAAATAACTTCTAAATTACGAGCTGATCAAGGTTTCTAATAAGCTCAGGTTAATCGGTTTCAAAAGTACATGATTAATATTTAAATCTTTGATCTGCTTAGGATCGGGCTCTGCACCACTAACAATCACCAAGCTTAAGTCAGGGTAACGTTCGTTAATTTGCTTCCCTAAATCTACACCACGCCCGTCAGGTAAGTGCATATCGAGCAATACCTTATTAAATTGTTGGTCATGATTGAGGGTTTGTAAACACTGTGCACACGTTGAGGTAATAACGGTTTCTACCCCTAAACTTTCTAGCAGCAACTGCGTAATTTGCGCTGCATCTTGGTCGTCCTCAACCAATAAAAAGCGCTGTTTTTTCTCTATTACAGCTTTGTCGCTGTGAATATTTTTAGCTTGAGGCGCATGCTCTGGCGATACTAAGTAATCTTGTAAGCATTGATACAAAGAAGAGCTATCAACGGGCTTTGGTATTACATCGTTAAAGCCAAGGGCGGCAAGCTCTTCATGTATGCCTTTCATAGTGGCGGCAGTAAGCGCAATAATTGGGCCTGTGTAGCCCATTTTTCTAAGCTCTATTGTGGCTTCTTTACCACCCATTACAGGCATATGTATATCAATAAAAATAATATCATAAGGAGAGCGATACGCCTCGGCAATTCTTACTTTTTCAAGCGCTTGCTGGCCATGTTCGGCGTAGTCTACACGCGCACCACATGTGCTAATCATATGGCCAACTAACATGCGTAAATCGCGTAAATCATCAACCACTAATACGCGGCCAGTCACTTTACAGGGGGCTGATTTTGTCTGTAATTGCGAGCCACTACTAAAGTTTAATACTTGGCGTTCTACTTCACTTATATCACCTGGGTACACCGAAATAGTAAAGGTAGAGCCTTCGCCCATTCTAGAAGTTAAATCAATACTGCCGTGCATACGCGCTAATAGCTCGGCACAAATAGCAAGGCCTAAGCCTGCTCCACCAACAGAGCGCGATTCTACATCGGCTATTTGCTCAAAGGGTTTAAAAATGAGTGCTTGTTTTTCAGGGGCAATCCCCATGCCTGAGTCTTTAATACTAAAAAATAGCATTTCTTTCTCATCGACCCACTCGGTCCAGGCACTAACCACTATTTCGCCCTTTTCGGTAAATTTAACCGCATTATTGATTAAGTTAATGAGTATTTGGCGTACGCGGGTAGCATCTACTCTCACAATAAGAGGTAAGGGCTGTAGAGACTCAAAGCGAAGGTTTAAGCCTTTATCAAGCACAGATACACGCATTAAGGTGTAAACATCAGCCAGCATGCTATCTAAGTTTACTTCACTTAAGGTGAGCTCTAATTTGTCGGCAGCAATTTTAGATAAATCGAGCACATCGTTTAACAAGCTCAGCAAGTGCTTACCGTTTCGATAAATAACCCCTAGTTCGTTTTCGGCCTGTTTGCTAAAGTCGCTTTGTAGCAGTAACTCTGTGTAACCTAATATAGATGAAAGCGGGGTACGTAATTCGTGGCTTAAGTGGGCTAAAAATCTGTCTTTTGAGCGGTTCTCTGCTTCGGCTTTTAAACGCTCTACTCGCTCGCCTTCAACATCTTTACGCGCTAAAGCATAACGTATAGCGCGAGCAAACCGGCTCGAACTCATTTCTGTTTTTATAAGGTAATCTACCGCGCCGGCATCCAGTGCTGCAGAGTCTAATTCATCATTAGATTGCCCCGTAAGCATAATAATTGGCCCGCTAAACCCATTAGCAATGGCCTTTTTTAATACACTTAGCCCATTTGAGGCGCCTAATCGATAATCAAGCAAACAAATATCGTGATCGTTTTTACTTAAAATGCTTATTGCTTGCTCAGGAGAGCTTATCCATTCTATGTCAAATGTATGTGAATCTAACTGATCTAAGTAGTCGCAAGTGAGAATGTAATCATCTTCATCGTCTTCTACTAAAAGTAAGCGAGTCACTTTATCTAACATACTACCTCCTTTTGTTTGCATTTAATAAGCCCCTAATTAGGGGCTTAATGTTGCTACTTATTTAGTCGTTAAACGTTGTCGGCAGCTCTACAAATTCTACCCAGTATTTTCCTAGGGTTTTCATTAAATCAACCAAGCCATCAAACGTTACCGGTTTAGTAATATAAGAGGCCGCTCCTAAGTTATAGCCTTTAACCATGTCTTCTTCTTGCTTAGAGGTGGTTAAAATAACAACCGGTATGCCTTTAAGGTTTGGGTTTGCCTTAATGGCCTCAAGTGCTTCACGGCCATCCATACGTGGCATATTTAAATCAAGCAAAATCAACCCTGGGCGTGGCGATGAATTTTTATCTTCAAACTTACCCTTGCGCTCTAAGTACTCTAATAATTCAACCCCATCTTCCACAAAATGCAGCTCGTTTAATACACGGCTTTCGGCGAGCGCATCTTGCGTGAGTAGGCGATCATCCTCGTCATCATCTGCCATTAATATTGTAATAGGTTTCACTTTTGAATACGGCATCTAAGCCTCTCCTTGAAGTGTGAAAAGCGTTGTTTCCACAGGTAATTTTATTATGAAGGTTGCCCCTTCACCATCTTTACTATGAGCGGTAATTATCCCACCATGCCGCTCAACTATACGCCTACAAACTGAAAGCCCAATCCCTGTGCCTTTATATTCCGAACGCCCATGCAGGCGCTGAAATGGTACAAATATTTTATCAGCATACTCTTGTGAGAAACCAATACCATTATCTTTTATGGTAATAATTTGCCAACCCACTTTTTCGTTGTGCTCTTCACTAAACTCGTCTTTGTGCTCGTACATTACGCTTATGTGTGGCTCAACACCTGGTTTTCTAAACTTAACAGCGTTAGACAGTAAGTTTAAAAACAACTGCTGCATTTGGCTTTTATCGGCTTGAATAACCGGTAGTTCGCCCAGCTCTACCTGCGCATTGCTTTCTTTAATGGCCACTTCTAAATCACTTAAAATGTCGTCAACTACTTCTTTTAAGTCAGTGTCATCAAAGTCTTTACCTCGCGTTGTTACCCGCGAAAACTCTAGCAAGTCGTTAATAAGGTTAGACATACGTTGCGCTGCATTTTTCATACGGCCTATGTAATCTATGCCTTTTTCGCCCAGCTCATCTTTAAACATGGTTTCTAGGCGGTCACTAAATGCTTGAATTTTTCGAAGTGGTTCTTGTAAGTCATGGCTGGCAACAAACGCAAACTCTTCAAGCTCACGGTTTGAGCGGCTAAGCTCATCTGAATATAAGGTCAGCTCTTGCGTGCGCTCAGACACTTTTGTTGCAAGTGTCTCGTTTTGTCTTTCAAGCTCCTCACGGTATTTAGCCGCGTTTCTTAAATTTAGGCGTGTTAATAAAAACATACCAATTATTAAAAGCGCACTGGTAACCGCTGTAATAGCAAAGGTGATTTTTGCTTCATTTTTTATTTGTGCCAGCTTAGAAAAATGACTCACCTTAAACAATAGTTCTCGGTCTTGAATATCATTAACTTTAACGCGAATATCTTTGTACAGCTCTCGCCCTCTGTGCGTATTTAGTACATATAACGCACGGCGCTCTTTGTCATTAGTAGCCAGCTTAACCGTTTGTTTAAGCTCTTTAATTTTAGCTTCTGTTAACACTAATAGCTCAGCAATTCGCTCAGCTTGGCCATCAATTTCAGAGTGTAGAGACTTTACATGCTCTATTTGCGATTCTATTTGCCCTATCGCATCGTAATAAGGCATTAAGTAGTCTTCTTCTTCGGTGAGTAAGTAGCCGCGCTGGCCAGACTCTGCCTGCACAATTGATAAGTGAAGACGCTCAATGGCATCGGCTAATAAGCTGGTATTATCCAAGCTTTTTTGCGTTTGCGTTAATCCCTGAATAGTACTTAATGCTAAAACTGCATTACCAACAATAATGCACAGTACTATTGCGATAAAAGCGGCCCACGTTATATTCGCTTTACCCTGCTGCTTTTGCTTACTCATTATGTGTATATACCTAATTTTAAATGACTACTTGTTATTAAAATCAGTAATGTTTTGCAAGCTCTCGCTACATTGCTGACAGTTTGAAATTATTTTATCGAGTGCTGCTAACGCTTTGTCTTTTGGCATATCGTTTTCTAATACCAGTTTAATGAGCTCTGCATTCATAGAAATTCTATTCAGTGGAGCTCTCGCATCATGTACCAATTTATTTAGCGTATTAACTTCTTTTTCATCACTCATATTACTTCCTATACTTATTCAACCTGAACTCTGATTAAGAGAGCCACTAAAATATTAAATTATAGTGATAATCAAATTCTTTTCTCTAGCCAGAGATTTTCAATGAAAACAAGGCGAATTTACGCGTCAATAGCTGGCCTATTGCAAGCAAATTTAACGCAGTTAACGTTGAAAATAGCTGCTAGAGATAGGTTTATTATTCAGAGTTTAGGTTATTTATATTCTCCAATTCCGCCGTATGCGTTTAATCGGTTATACAATGTTTTTGTACTGATCCCTAGCATTTGCGCAGCTAGCGTTTTATTACCTTGCACCTTATCTAGCGTGGCGTGGATTAACTCTTTTTCAACTTCTTCAATGGTTTGCCCAGCCGAAACATGGTTGTCGGCCACTTGCGTATTTACACGCGAAAACGGCGACTCTAAGTTATCCGGAAGTGTAATTTCGCTCGATTGTGGGTCGCTCATAATAAAGGCGCGATGGATAGCGTGGCGAAGTTCACGCACATTGCCTGGCCACTCGTATTGCTGTAGTTCTTTTAGCTGCTCGTTGTGCCAATAAAACGAAGTGCCATTTTCATCGTTAAGCTGCTCTAAAAAGGCTTTCGCAAGCAGTGGAATATCTTCTTTTCGTTCACGCAGCGCAGGAATATCAATGGGGAAAACCGCAAGTCTAAAGTAAATATCTTCACGAATAATATTGTTTTGCGCTAAGTCGGTCAGCGAACGGTTAGTCGCAGAAATAACGCGGCAGTTTATAGGCAGTTCACGATTGCCGCCTACACGTGTTACTTTTTTAGTTTCAAGTACACGCAGTAAGTTTGGCTGCATATCTATAGGCATTTCGGTTACTTCATCTAAAAATAACGTACCGCCGTCTGCTTGCTCAAACACACCTTCTTTACGGGCAATTGCACCTGTAAAAGCCCCTTTTTCATGGCCAAATAACTCACTACCTATTAATTCTTTAGACAAAGCACCACAGTTGCTCGCCACTAAAGGGCCTTCGCATTGGCTTGCGTTATGAATTGCTTGGGCGACCACTTCTTTACCTGCACCGCTTTCCCCCATTAGCATCACGTTAGCATTGGTTTTAGCTACGCGCTCTATCATGGTGTAAAGCTTTTGCATTGGCTCTGATTCACCAATTAAGCTATTAAAATGGCGAGTAATAGCCGGAACTTTAGCTTTTTTAGCTGTTTTTTTAGGGCCGTTTAATACCAGCTCTAGGTCTTCGCGTTGCAGCGGCTTTAATAAATGCCCAACATCTTGCTCACACATGTCTGCCAAAATCCCTTTTACTGAAGGGTGGCCAGAAATAAGCGTAACTTTTGGAGACTGCCCAATCATTTTTAAATGATCGAGTAAATGAAGACCACTGCCATCTGGCAGCATAAAATCGAGCAACACGTGATCAAAGGTATTATTTTCAAACCATTGATGTGCTTCTTTTAAGCTAGTTGCAGTACAAATGTTGTGCCCGAGGAATTCGACAATGTGGCAAACAACGTCACTAAATTCAACGTCATCATCGACTAAAAGTATGTTTAACATGATAAATCCCTATGCTTTTCTTCTTATTCTACGCACCCTATTTTGCAAATAAAAGGGGCTACTAGAATCTCTTAAAAATGATTAAACTATTGAGTCTTTTAACGTTTAATTTTAACAACCCAGTATGTACGTAAACTTAAGCCATACCGATCATAATTTTTAAAAATAATTAGAATTATTTTTACTACTCGCCTAAGTATACCAGCTGATATAATTTTGCTTTTAAAAAGGAGACAAAATGCAATTATTAAAAACAATGGTCCACCCTGGCATAAATTTAAACCAAGGCACTCAATTTACCCGCCGCACAGGCCGCGCCATTGTGATTAAAGATGCACACATTTTATTAATGTATACCAATCGCTACGAAGACTACAGTTTACCCGGCGGCGGTGTGGATGAAGGTGAAATCCTAGAGCAAGGGTTAATAAGAGAGCTTAGCGAGGAAACTGGCGCGCAAAATATACAGGTTATTAAACCCTTTGGGTTATACGAAGAGTACCGCCCTTGGTACAAAGACGACTTTGATATTATACATATACAGTCGTATTGCTATTTATGCGATACAGACAAAGAGCTTGGCAAAGCACAGCTTGAACATTACGAGCAACAAAATGGTATGACGCCTAAATGGGCCAATATATACGACGCCATAGCACACAACGAGCGCACAATGAGCCTTAGTGAAAAGCAAGGGCTGTCTATCATTCGTGAAACTTACCTACTAAAACAAATAGCACAGCAACTGTTTAACTAAGGCTGTAAAATTTGCATAAAGCAGTATTTTTTACTGCTTGCTCATCACTCGCTTTTTATTTAAATCCCATAATTAAATTTAAAGCGACCACTATTCAATAACTTAAACTCTATTTTACTTTATAAAACAAACTGGCTTTGTGTTTGCACCCTTACTGATAACTAATTTGTAAGGAGATAAAAATGAGTAACACAGTTAAAACAATCAACCCCGCAACTGAACAAACCATTGATACCTACACGCTGCTTTCTCAAGAGGAAGCTGAGCAAGTAGTCGAAAAATCTCACGAAACATATTTAAAATGGCGCCAAACCTCATTTACCGAGCGTGCTAAGTATTTAAATAAACTAGCCTCTTTATTTGAAGATCAAAAAGAAGCCATTGCTAAGCTAATGACCGAAGAAATGGGTAAAGTGTACGAGCAAGGTTTTCAAGAAATTGAACTGTGCGCTGGTATTTGTCGTTACACAGCCGAAAACGGCCCACAAGTACTTGGCGATGAAGAGCGCGATATGGATGGCGGCCGCGCTATTGTTAGCTACCAACCAACGGGCGTTTTATTAGGTATTCAGCCTTGGAACTTCCCGCTTTACCAAGTAATTCGTTACAGTGCTGCTAACATTATGGCTGGTAACACCACCGTACTTAAACATGCCGGTAACGTATTTGGTATGGCAGAGAAAATCGATACCCTGTTTAAACAAGCGGGCTTCCCTGAATATTGCTTTAGCAACTTACTTATTGATGGCAAAACTGCCAGCGCGCTTATTTCACACAAAGCAATCAATGGCGTAACATTTACAGGCAGTGACGCTACCGGTAAAAAAGTAGCTGAAGAAGCAGGTAAATACGTTAAAAAAACAGTGCTTGAGCTTGGCAGTAACGATGCCTACTTAGTACTTGATGATGCAGATTTAGACCTTGCTGTTGAAACCTGTGTTACAGGGCGCATGATCAACAACGGCGAAACCTGTGTATCGGCAAAACGCTTTGTGGTTGTAGAGTCATTATATGATGACTTTAAAGAAAAAATTAAAGCGCAATTTGAAGCATTAAAAATGGGCGACCCAATGGCCGAAGATACCGATCTAGGCCCAATGGCTCGTGAAGATTTACGTGATAAAATTCACGACCAAGTAATGCAATCCGTTGAAGCAGGTGCAAATGTAGTAACAGGCGGTGAAGTACCATCGCAAACAGGTTACTACTACCCACCGACAATTCTTGATAATTTATCGCCGGGCATGCCAGCATACGATGACGAATTATTTGGCCCTGTAGCCTCGCTCATTAAAGCAAAAGACAACGACGATGCAATGCGCATCGCCAACGACTCTCGCTATGGTTTAGGCGGTGGTATTTTCTCTAAAGATGAGAAAAAAGCCATTGAACTAGCTAAAAAGCACTTTGACACAGGTATGATCAACATTAACGGTTACGGCCTTGCCCAACCAAACCTACCGTTTGGTGGTGTTAAAGAAAGTGGTTACGGCCGAGAGCACGGCGGCTTTGGTATGCGCGAATTTGTGAATATCAAATGTATTATGATTAATAGCTAATTTAGCTATAAATACCAATATATAAAAAACCTAAAAGTGGGTAATCTCTTTTAGGTTTTTTTTCTTTAAAATTAGATTACAGCAGAGCTCATCCTTTACTGACCAAACCCCACGAAACTAAATACTAATAGCTGAAAATGTACATTTTTCTTCTTAATCATTATCAACATTAAAAAATAATATAATAAATTCTGAGGCACTAATTGCAGTTAGATTCCGGCCTGAGGGTCAGGTTCAATGCCAAAAATGAGAACTGGCGCTAAAATAATAGTAAATAATGCAGCTATAATTCTGATAAGAAAGAGTCGTTTATTTTGGTAGTTGTTAGCACTCGCTAAAAAATACAAAACCAAATAAGGTAATAGCATAAACGCAAAGCCAATCTCCGTTGGCATCCAGTACTTGATTGCAACTGCAACTAAAGATAAGGCAGCAAGCGCCTTAACTGGGTAGTACATTTTTTTATAATTCACATGCTTTCCTTTGCACGCAGTGCTTCATTAGCACCAAGTAAAATATTGCCGAACAATATAAAAACTTTAACTATGCAATGCAATGCAATCTATTTCACTAGATTTAACCTGACAGGCAATAATGAGCGATAACCGGACACTGAAAAAGTTAAAGTTATTCTTGTTTTGATGAGTAGGTTCCTAATTTTGCCCGATAACATTATTAACCGCCATTTTGATGCAAAATAACAAGCTTTGAATTAACACTATTTCAACAACATGTTTATAAAGGTAATTATTGATGAAATTATCGGAGTATGTAATATACGCCGTTTTGGTGTGTTATAAACCACCAAAATGGTGTTTAATAAGCTGTTATGCGCTTAAGCAAAGTCAAGGATTTGAGATTTGATTCTAGGAACGAAAACATTAGAAAAACTTCGCATTCTTATCAATGAAGAAACAGAATACCGAAGTGGGCCTAAAATAATTCAATTCTTCAATGAGTTGGGATTTAGTGACAGTTACGGACAAGGCTTTCCTTCGCGTTGGATGTATACCGATGAAAGACTTGCAGCAATCAATGGCACACCAAATATTGATAAATGTATTAAAAACTTATTCTCTCCTGTTAGCTTTATTGAAACCCCTGAAAAACTTGATTTACATATCTCAGAATTCAATAAATATCTCGCATTTGATAAATGGAAAGTTGTAAGAAACCACGCGGATATCTCGTTTCAAAAACTAGATAAAGTTGAATTTACTACTCCTAAGAAAACAAATGATGAAGAAGGTTTTCTCAACCAAGAGTTTAAGGATTTAAAGCTATCTAACCTTCAATTGGATAGCACTATAACTAGCGTGCTTGAGTATAGAATTAAAGAAATAGAAAACTGTTTTTCTGCTAACGCTCCACTCTCTGTAATTCTTATGGCTGGTAGTACTCTTGAGGGTATTTTACTTGGCGTTGCAACTAGTAATCCAAGGATATTTAATTGCGCTAATAGCGCACCCAAAAATCGGGAACAGAAGGTAAGGCCATTTCAAGAGTGGTCACTTGCAAATTTTATCGATGTTTCAAAAGAGATAAATTTATTGCATCATGACGTTCATAAATTTAGTCATGCACTCAGAGATTTTAGGAATTACATTCACCCATTTGAACAAATGAGTACAGGCTTTAACCCTACAATGTATACAGCTAAAATTTGTTTGCAGGTATTAAAAGTCGCCATACACCAAATCAATGAGAATAATAGGTGTATCAGCGCATAACAAGAGTCTAAGGTTACGACAGTCCGCTCATGGCACATTAAAGCCCTTGGAATTGAGCCCGAAACTGATTTTTATCGCTCGAACTAACAAGGAGCTTATTTGAGTTAATAAATGACAAAATTAACATATTATAAAAATTTATCTTTATCAGTTATTTCCATCGCATTAGGCCTAGTCATCGGGTTTGTAAATCTAAATCAGGTTAATAGTGGCTTTCCTTTTAAAAGTGACCTTGTAGAAAAAAGTGGTCTTGTTGATTGGGTTCAAGCACATGATTATGGAATACGCTTCGGGTTTGTTAATGATCCAATGAATTTTAATTACCCGTCAAAATCAAATGGGCAAGGCATTGTTGAAGAGTCTCTTTTGAAATCAAAAGATCAGCTTGTTACTATTTTATTTGAGGCTTCTGATACGCATTCGCCAATCTACTCTTCGAACATATATCATAATTTTTTTGAGTTAAAAGTGAATGGACTGCTTGTTCGTTCTTATGAAGAATCTGAACAAGCTTGGAAGTCAGACAACAAGTTGACACCTTTTATTGTTGCTCTATTTTTAATTGGAGGAACATATATCTGGCGCAAAACAAAAAAAGAGTACAAATATACTCAATATTGAAGCACAGCTAACTCTCACATCATCAGGCCAAAGGGTTCTAATCTTGACTCCTCATATCACGATTCATCAATGTCTACTCGTGCACTCTCCAGCCACTCGAAACCATAAAATATTTCCAAGGTATTTTACTGTGTCGGATGGCGCTTCGCTTATCCGACCTACACTAGCTGATGAAGTTATCAAGTTTGATGAAATATCATGAGTTAAACCTGAGCGTTCAAGTTAAAACATATTCAACTAACAGCTAATAGCTAAAAACCAATAGCTGTTACCCCTTCTCAAACCTTGGCACCTTTCGCTTATCGGCTTTGCTCATAGCAAGCTCTTGAATTTCTTCTTGCTTTAGCTCTTTTGGTTTATCTTCTAATGAATGCTGCTTAGCATTTTCAAACACCAGCTCGGTAAGCAGTGCAAAGTGGTCGGAGCCATATTTTGCAAGGCGCTTAATGCGCTTTACTTTAAAGCCTTGGCTGTGAAATAAATGATCGAGCGGCCAGCGCATAAAAAAGTAACTTGCGTGAAAGGTGTTATAAAAACCACGGCCTTTACGTGGGTCTAAAAAACCACTTATTTGCATAAATAAACGGGTGCTGCGCGACCATGCTACATCGTTTAAATCACCGGCTACAATGGTCGGGCGTGTTGGCTTTTTAAGTGCTTTAGCGACCATTATTAGCTCTGAGTCGCGTGGGCGCGATGAGTCTTCCTCTGTGGGGCTTGGTGGCGCGGGGTGTATAAAGTGCCCTTGCATTTCAAGGCCTTCATTGTTTTCGAACAGGATATGAATTGAAGGAATATCATCTTCAATGAGCTCACATATTTGCGCATCAAGAATTTTAAATTTACTGTATAAATGCATGCCGTAGCGGTTGTCTTTAGGGCATTCAATATAATAGGGGTAGTTTTTTTTAAGAACAGCTAATTTATTTTCCCACCAGCTGTCGCTTTCAAGGGTAATTAATAAATCGGGCTGGTGTTTATCAACCAGTGAGATTAGTTGCTCACTATTGTGGTTTGACATAAGCACATTAGCCGACATGATTCTTACACTGTGCTCTTCGCTCACGGAGGCCGTTTTAACTTCTTTTTTAGCAAGCCAAGTGTAAGGAAATATCCACTTACCTTGTAATGCCATGGTTAGAAATGCGGTTAAAGCAGTATACAAATACCCGCTATTGCCGCTTTGCCACAGTAAATAAAACGATATAATTGCAACAGCGCTGGCTATATAAAATACCTGTAGTCGAACAAAGTCGCAGCTGCGCACTAAGTAGTGCTGACTGTACGACATAGGTAATAAGGTCACTAATAAAAAAAAGCCAATGATTATAGCCAGTGCAATGAGCATTTAAATATCCTTATAAATTGTACTTAACGAGTTAAAATTGAAAGTATTTCTCGTGTATCGTGCACCATGTGTATAACTGTACTGTCTATTTTTATACTTACTGTACCATTATCTCTAGAACGTTCAATAACGCGGCCTTGTTTATATACATTGCGGTCTAGGTAATCGCCTCTATGGTAACGCTTACTTAACCCTGGTGGCGTCCAACCAGCACGCACTAACTTTTTTTGCTGCTTTTTAGATAGTTTCTTACTGCTTTTATAGTTGTGCTGATGATGTTTATGGTGGCTATTTTTATGGCCGTGATTGTCTTTGTCGGGCTTTGCCTGTGCATTAACGCTAACCAAGGCACCCGCTAAAAAAACCGTATATAAAAACGCTTTCATAAATAATCTCTAATAATGTTAATAGCTAAAGATTATCAAACACGCCTGAACATCATATGAAACTGCAAGCAGCTATTTATCTCGGCTTGTACTGTGTTTTGCAATGGCTGCGCATTATGGCTGGGTCTCGCAGTTTTAAATGCTTGGTTTTACGCCCTGCGTGGCGTTTGCGCCACACTTTAAAACTACCCTTTGAAATATGCTCTCGCATAAACACGACCAGCTGTGAATAATTAAGCCCGTATAACTGCTCTATAGCCTCAAAGGGGGTTCTGTCTTCCCACGCCATTTCTATAATTCGCGATTGCTGCTCTGCGTTAAACATGGTTATCTCTTAAAATTTAAACTTATACGAGAAGAAAAAATACATAGATCATCACCTCAAAACCGAATATCGCTGTATAATAAACACACTAACATAAGAAAAAATCGGATTTACATTTATGCGCACATTACTGCTGCTTTTAGCTTTTAGTTTTTCTTCGCTATTATTAGCAGCGCCTAATAATACGCTGCGCTGTGCAACTACCCATTACCCGCCTTTTACAATTTATGACGATAAAACACATACCTTTACAGGCATAGATATAGACTATTTAACTTTTATAGAGCGTAATTTGGAAGTAACCATTGAGCTGGTGCATTTACCGTGGGCTCGTATTAAAAAAGAAATGAAGTTAGGTTACTACGATTGTTACTTTGCGCTGGCAAATAATACCGAGCGTGCGCAATATTTAGAATTTACCACTGAGCCACTACACACCACCCAATTTGGTTTATTTAGCACAGAAAAAGCAAACCTTAATAATGACTTATCAAATTCACGCATTGCTATGCTAAGAGGCGTTAAATTACCCAGTGTACTGACAAAAGAATACAAGATTAAACAAAGCAACTTTATGCATTCACTCTCCACTAAAGCCACGTTTGATTTGCTTGATAAACAGCGTGTTGACTACGCTATAACTAATTATCAAGCCGGCTTATGGTACTCAAAAGGCTATAAAAACATACATGCTAAGCAGCTTGAAGGCTATGCCCTACCTGTTTATATTGCTTTTAAGCATGGCGTGGTCGACACCACACTCGTTGATGAGCAAATAAAACGCTATAAAGCGCAATTCGGTGTGCATTAATAAGGTAGGCAATGTTAACTAAATTACCAAATTGGGTTGAGTACGGCGCGTTTACACTCGCCTTTATTGCTGGCATTGTTAACGCTATTGGGTTATTAGGGTTTGAGCATCAGGCTATTTCGCACCTTTCGGGCAGTGTAACGCTACTTGGCATTACATTAATGAGTAACATCTCTAGCGCACTATTGCTATTGGCTGTAGTCCTGAGCTTTATGCTTGGCTCTGCCCTTTCTGGTTTTTTACTTACCGGCGGCTCGTTAAAGCTGGGGCGCCATTACGACACCCTATTATTTATTGAAGGCCTATTGCTGCTTTTAAGCGCCTATTTACTCAGCCGCGCCCATGTTTATGGCATTACGCTTGCCTCTGCTGCCTGTGGTTTACAAAACGCCCTTGCCACTAACTACAGCGGCGCAGTAGTGCGCACCACTCATTTAACCGGTATTTTTACCGACCTAGGTTTAATGATAGGCAAAGCGCTAAAAGGTGAACCCTTTGATACCCGCAAAGGCGTAATATTTATACTTATTATTGCCGGCTTTTTATTAGGTGGAGTGTGCGGGTTTATGCTTTATGAGCACTTAGCCCTACTTGCTTTAACCGTGCCCGCTGGGGCTTGCTTTATATTATCGCTAACTTATCGGGTATATAGAATACGCGCACTTTAACGCAACCGGTTTAAAAACTGTTTAAAACACCTTACCATGGCGTTAATAAAGCGTTACTCACCTTAAAGGAATGTATGAAACCTTATATTTTGCCGCTGTTATTGCCTCTCAGCCACGTTGCAATTGCTGATAATAAAAACGATGATGCAATAGAAACCATAACAACCACCGCATCACGTACAGAAGCACTGGCTACCCCCTATCCACTTACTATTAGCACCTTATCTGAAGCGCAGTTAAATAGCATTGCGCCTACTCATGTTGAAGAGTCGTTACAACGTATTGCAGGTGCTAACGTACAGCGCGGAAATGGGCAAGAATACCTACCGGCCCTTCGCTCGCCGGTGCTTTCGGGCGCGGCAGCCTGTGGCGGCATACTAACCCTTGAAGATGGCATTCCACTGCGTGCTGCAGGCTTTTGTAATATTAACGAGCTATTTGAAGCGCATAGCGAAATGGCGCAGCGCATAGAAGTACTCAAAGGCCCCGGCTCTGCACTTTATGGCTCAAATGCTGTGCATGGTGTTATTAATGTAATAACGCCCGATACCACGCAAGGCGGTGGATTAGTCGGGCTTGATTATGGCTCATACGGATATGCCCGTTATAAGCTTCGCGCTGGGCAAGACTACGGCAACAGTGGTATTGGCATAAACGCCAGTGTTACCGACGATACTGGTTACCGTGATGATGAAAGCGTTAAACAGCAAAAAATAAATATTCGCCACCGCTTTGAGCACTCAAACCTATTGCTTACCTCTGGCCTTACATACACAAATTTAGATCAGCACACTGCGGGCTTTATTACCGGTTTTGAAAGCTATAAAAACGAAGACATAGCACAGCAAAACTTTGACCCCGATGCATTTAGAAAAGCCCGCTCATTTAGAGCGTGGAGCAACGCCCAGTGGCAATTAAAAAACGGCAATGTGCTTTCTATTACGCCTTATGTGCGCGACCAAAGCATGGACTTTTTTAAGCATTTTTTACCTGGCACCCCGCTTGAAACCAACAGTCAAACAGGCATAGGTGTGCAATCGCTTTATCAACATAACTTGCAAAGTAATGTAAAAGTAAACCTAGGGCTTGATGGCGAATACACTCGCAGCGATTTTACTCAAAGCCAAAACGAGCCAACTCAAGGCTCTGCATTTTTAGTAGCCACAGTACCGCAAGGCAAACACTACGATTACGACGTAAACGCAACTCTATATGCGCCGTTTGCATCAGTTGAGTGGCAATTAAATAAATGGTTTATTAGCGCCGGCCTCAGGTATGAGCATATGCAGTACGATTACACTAATAATATGCTCACAGGGCGCACAACAGAAGACGGCACAGAATGTGGTTTTGGCGGTTGCCGTTATAGTCGCCCAGCCAGTGGTAAAAATAGCTTTAGCAATACCTCACCTAAATTTGGCGTGAGCTACAAGGCCAACAAAAATAATACGCTATACGCTAACTTTTCGCGTGGCTACCGAGCGCCGCAAGCGGCAGAGCTTTACCAATTACAACGCGAACAAACCACCGCCGATTTAAACCCCGAAATAGCCAATAATGCCGAGCTTGGCTTAAAAGGATATTACAGCAATGTAAGTTACGCATTGGCTGTGTATGCTATGAGCAAACACAATACTATTTATCGCGATAGCGACTTTTTTAACGTTAATGATGGCAGTTCACGTCACAGAGGTATTGAACTTGAAGTAGATTATGCATTAAGCAAAACGCTTAACTTACAATTTGCAGGTACACATGCAAAGCACACGTATACCAATAATCAGTTAATTAATGGGCTAAATATAAACGGTAACAACGTAGACACCGCGCCTCGCAATGTGGCTAACCTTGATTTAACTTGGCAAGCCTTTAATAACCTAGCGCTTGCACTGCAATGGCATAGCGTAAGTAGTTACTATACCGACCCAGAAAACCTACATAGCTACGAGGGGCATGATATTTTAAGCTTACGTGCAAAGTGGCAAGTTACCAATAATTTAGAAGTGCTTGCACGTATAATTAACCTTACCGATGAAGCTTATGCAGAGCGTGCTGATTACACCAGCTTTACTGGCGATAGGTACTTCCCGGGTAAACCACGTAACGCCATGCTTTCGGCTACGTACACGTGGTAAAACCATGTATGAAGGTTAATTTAAATCGCCCATATATTTAGTGGGCGATTTTCCCATTACCTTTTTAAACATAGTTATAAACGCACTCACCGATTCGTACCCCAATAATGCCGACACTTGCTGTACACTTTGTCCATCTGATAGTGCTTGCAGCGCTGTAATTATATGTAATTGCATTCGCCACTTACCAAAGGTCATACCGGTTTGCTTTTTTATAAGCCGTGCCAACGTACGTTCGGTTAAAGCAAAATCGTGTGCCCATTGCACAAGGGTTTTACGATTATTTGGCTGTGCGAGTAACTGCTGCCCCATAGCTTGAATAACCGCATGCTTAGATAGCACAAAGTCGAGCGGCTGGGCGGGCATTTCAATTAATAAATCAAACAGTACCTGAGCTAAACGTGCTGTTTTAGTGTCTTCATTATAGGCTTGGTGTTCGCTTGCTAGTTTTAGCATTAAACTTTTTACCAGCCCCGTTATTGCTAATGTACAGGTATGCTGTGGCATGCCGTGCTTATTGGCATCAATAAATACAAAACACAATTTGGCGTTATCAGATGCGCGATTGCTGTGTAAGGTATTTGCAGGTACCCAAATAGCACTGTGCGTTGGCACCATCCACATTTTGTTAGCCGCTTCGCAGGTAACATAACCATCAAGCGCTAAAATTAGCTGCCCCTTAGGGTGAGTGTGTAACGGGTATTCTTTGCTGCCTTGCGCGGTATCTACTTTGGCAATTATAGGCTGTGCCATGTGCTCGTAGTTTTGTAGGTATCCCCACCCTTTAGGCTCAAACATATTTTGTCAGTTTTTAGTTATTTAATGTCAGTATAGCTAAATTATAATACTGCTGATTTGTTTATACTAGCGCCAATAATTAGCTAACTTATTTTGTAATAATGACTCAAACACCTCACAGTAATGCTGGTATGTCGCGCTTTTCAAGCGTATTACTTGTTATAGGTATTTTACTTATTGCTGCCAATTTACGTGCGCCTTTTACAGGGGTTGCCCCTGTGCTTGAACAAATAATTGCGCATTTTAATTTAACCGCTTCGCAAGCAGGCTTTATTACCACCTTACCGCTAATTGCCTTTGCCATTATATCGCCTATGGCTGCAAGCCTGGCTAAACGCCAAGGGCTTGAGCGCACATTGTTTTTTGCTGTATTTTTAATATTACTGGGTATTGCCGCACGGGTGGTTAATTCATCCATTATGCTCTTTGTAGGCACAGCCATAATAGGCGCAGGTATTGCCATAGCTAACGTATTGCTACCAAGTATAATAAAACGCGACTTTGCGGAAAAAGTGGCGGTAATGACCTCTGCTTATGTACTCACTATGGGCATTGCCTCGGGTGGCTTTTCAGCATTAGTTTATCCGCTTAGCCAATATGAAGGGTTAGGCTGGCAGTTTGCATTAGGGGCAAGTGCACTGATTACAATTACCACTTTAATTGTGTGGATGGCGCAATTAAATAAACACACAAAACCGGCACAAACAGCACAGGCCTCAACACTTAATAAAAGCGTATGGCGCTACCTACTTGCTTGGCAAATTACCTTGTTACTGGGGCTAAATTCATTTTTAAATTACATCATTATTACTTGGCTGCCTAGCATACTCACCGAAGCGGGCCAAAGCGCAACGCAAGCAGGCGCGTATCATGGTGCTTTTCAAATTGCGACCGCCATACCTGGGCTTGTGCTTATACCTTTACTAGGAAAATTAAAAGATCAAAGTGCGCTTAGCTTTATACTTGCATCACTGAGTGCGTGCTGTGCGCTAGGGCTACTTTATATGCCAAGCTTTGCATTAGTGTGGACGCTACTACTTGGCTTTAGCTCGGGGGCGTGTTTTATTTTAGGGCTGTCGTTTATTAGCCTACGTACCGATAACTCCACGCAAGCGGCTTCGCTTTCGGGTATGTCACAAAGTATTGGCTATTTGTTGGCGGCTATTGGCCCTATGGTAGCTGGGGCGCTACATACAAGTACCGGCAGCTGGAGTGCGCCGCTTTGGTTATGTGCAGGTGCAGGTGTGTTATGTGCTACATGTGGATGGTTTAGCGGCAAAAACACCACGCTTAATAATAGTTAACTTACTAGCTGCTGTAACCATGAAAACAAGCCCGTTGCTGGCTTTTTAGCGGGGCGATGCTTTTGCTCAAAACGCTTATTAGCGGCTTGACGTTGCTCGCGGCGCAGCTGTGCTAAATTAGCTTTTGCAGCAAAACGCAAACGCTGCTCTTGAGTTAGTTCGTCATTAAAGTTAATAGCTGACTTTTTAACTGCTCGGCTACTTTTCGGTGAACTACACATATTTTTCTCCAAATGACTGTCTTATAAATAGACAGTCATTTGGAGAAAAAAATTTCACACAAATTTAAAGCGCAACGTTATCTTTATAAAATTACGCAACCTAAAATTACTTACACCAATCGTGTTAAGTTATTAGGCATTTATAGCGACAGATAAATAGCGTGATAACAAGGCATGAATATCGACATACAGTTGTTCTACATAAGAAATTTACAACGCTGTTAGCGCTCTATTTAGCACGTTAGAATGATTAAATATTTAAGTCGATTGGTATTATACAGCACCAATACACTCTACTTCTACTAACGAATCAAGGGCTAACGCGTTTACTGCAAATGCACTACGTGCAGGATACGGCGCACTAAAATATTGCGTATAAATAGCGTTAAACGCTTTAAAATCATTAATATTGGTAAGCATAACAGTGCACTTTACAATATTGCTCATGCTGTAGTTATGCTGCTCTAAAGTGCGCTTAATGTTTTCAAGGGTTTGCTTAGCTTCACCTTCAAAACCACCCGCTGCTAACTTACCGGTTGCAGGGTTAATCCCTATTTGCCCCGACATATAAAGCGTATTACCGGCTTTTACTATTTGCGAAAATGGTAAGTTAGGATTAGCTTTGCCTGTATTTAAAAAGTCGACATTACTGGGTTTTGCCTGCGCAAAACTCGTCAGTAGTACACTTGCTAATAAGGCTGTTTTTGTCAGTGTTTTCATTAATAGCCTACCTGTTTATTTAGGCGTAGTTTCAAAAGCCGGCACTTGGTGTAAATCGTTTAGCCATGTAAGCGTTGATTGCGACCAAATTTGCGCAGCTGGGGTAAACTCATCACGCTGATCAACTGCCCCTATGCGCAGGCCGTACACTCTATCGGCTTTTGCTTCGTTGGTTGCGTAAAGTGTAGTGCCGCACGTACCACAAAAACCTTGTGCGCGTTTATTACCGCTTTGTGCTGTTTTAACATACTCTTTTGGCTCGCCTTTAGTAAATACCACCGAGTTTGGCTCAGCCATAATTACGGCTCTAAATGGCCCACTCGACATGCGTTGGCAATCGCTACAATGACATACAAGTACGTTATTATTTTGCGACTGAGCTTGGTATTTAATTTCACCACAATAGCAGCTTCCGGTAATTTTCATTTTACTCTCCTTGAGTATGTTTAAAGGTGCTTAACCTAAATAAGCTAAAATAATTTTAGGTAGTTCTTGCGCGTATTGCTGCGCCGATAAATCACAGGCTATCGCAGGGGTTAAATCGTGATACAGCACTTTATCAAGCAATGAGCTGACAATTAAAAATACTGCAGTACCTGCCGCCGTTTCGCTCACTTTGGTATCTGTTTGGCTAATTAGTTGCGCTAACCGCTGATAAATTACTCGCCTGTTTATGTGTTTATCACTGCCTAATAACTCACTGTGTAAACGCGAATTTAAATGCAGGGTTCTAAATACCCCCTGCTGTGATGATAAAAACACATAGGTTTTATGGCATAAAGTGTTAACTACATCGTCTAAGTTTTTATAGTGCTGCGCCTCAAGCTCACTTACCCAGTTATCTAATGCAATACCAAAGTCTTGATACAGCATAGGCAGCAGCGACTCTTTATTTTTAAAGCGACGGTAAAACGTACCTACCGACACCTCGGCGTAATCGGCCAGCTCTTTTATACTTATGTGCTCAAAAAACTTACTTTTTAAACTGTGATGCAGCGCTTTTACTAGTTTTTCTTGGGTTTGTTGGCTGCGTTGTTGCTTAGGCGCCAAAAAAGGGTGTTCAGACATAAATTCAAACATGTTGAGTTGTAAACGCACGTACTGTGCAGCTTGTTAATATAAACAACAATACCCAGCCAACAATTACATTACTCGCTGGGTAGTTATGTCGTTATTTTTGGCTATTTAAATAATCTACCGCTAATTGGCTAAGCGCTTTGGTACCCACTTTAAACGATGACTCATCGGCGTAAAAATAAGGTGAGTGGTTACTTGCTACCGTTTTTAAGTCTTGTTCTGCAGGCGTTCCACCTAAAAATACAAATACACTGGGTATTTCTAGGGCATAAAACGAAAAGTCTTCTGCGCCGGTTATTTTACCCATTTCTTGCACGTTTTGTTTACCGGCTGCTTTTTCAAGGCTAGGTAACATTTGCGCAGTAAGTTCAGGGTTATTAACCGTTACTGGGTAACCTTCGTGAATATGCACATCGGCCGTTGCCCCTGATGATTTAGCAATATGTGTAGCGGTTGTTTTAATATTTTCAAAGATTTGCGCGCGATTATCCATATCAAAATTACGAATAGTGCCAACCATTTCAACTTCTTCAGGAATTATATTATTACGCACACCACCGGCAATTTTACCAAACGACACAATAGCAGGCTCTTTGGTTATATTTACTTGGCGGCTAACAATATGGTTAACGCCCGTTACAATTTGCGCAGCGGCAGCAATAGGGTCAACGCCTGTCCACGGTGCTGAGCCATGTGCTTGGCGACCATGTACAGTTATTTCAAAGCGATCGGCACTGGCCATAAACGGCCCACTTCGATAGCCAATTTTACCCGTATGTAGGCTCGATGTAATATGCAGACCAAAGGCTACGTCAGGTTTGTATTTTTTAAATATACCTTCTTTAAGCATTAGCTCTGCACCGCCCTCTTCGCCTAAAGGTGCGCCCTCTTCAGCAGGCTGAAACACAAACATGATGTTGCCATGCAATTCATCTTTCATATTTGCTAATACTTCGGCTGCGCCCATTAGCATAGCTACGTGCGTGTCGTGGCCACAAGCGTGCATTATGCCTACATCAACGCCACGGAAGTTTGTGGTTTTGGTTGATTTAAATGGCACATCTGTTTTTTCTGTTACCGGTAGTGCATCCATATCGGCGCGTAGCATTACTGTAGGGCCAGGCTTTGCGCCTTTTAAAATACCAACAACACCGGTGTAAGCAATATCGGTTTGTACTTGCATACCTAACGACTTTAAATGTTTAGCCACAATGCCTGCGGTACGCGTTTCGCGATTACCAAGCTCAGGGTTTTGGTGAAAGTCGCGTCGCCATTCAATTACCTGCTGCTCTACATTTTTAACGTGTTGTTCAAGGTTTGCCTGCGCGTTAAACGCACCAAGTGCAGCAAAACCTAATGCCACTGAGAGTAATGATTTTTTCATCCTGTTTTCCTTTATTATTTTAATGAAGCCCAACAACCGATTTAGTGTTATCGAAAAGTGCTGTTGAGTTATAGCCTACACCATTTTTAAATACAGTTTCCATATTACGGATAGCCGACGCATCTTTAGCAAAGTCGCCATTAACAATAACCAAGTCGGCATGTTTACCTACTTCAATACTACCTATTGTATTTTGCTTATTTAAATACTGCGCTGCATTTAACGTAGCTATTTTTATTGCTTGTGGCTGCATAAACCCAGCCTCTACGAGTAATTCAATTGCACGTTGGTTGGAAAAGCCAGCAATAACGCCGCCATAACCTGTTGGGTCGGTGCCCAACATTAATTTACCACCAGCGGCTACAAACATTTTTTCTAGCTGCATCATTTTTTTAAATACTAAAGGCCAACTAGATTCGCTCTGCTTTGCTATTTTTTCAAAGCGCGACTCGTACTGATCACGTACTTGCGGTATTAATGCATCAAGTGCTTTTGGGTAGGCTTTAGGGCGACCTTTAGTAAAGGTTTCAAATACAGTAAGTGTAGAGGTAAGTACTACATTTTTAGCCACTAAGTAATTTATTAGACTCGTTACTTCTGGCGAGTTTATATCTAACTCAACAAACGATTGCTGTACGTCTTTATTACTTGGGCATACATCTTTTTGTTTGTTTTTAACAAAGTCGGTGGCGGCAAAAAAGCCATGTTCTAGGTTATCAATACCTAAAGCGGCTGCTTCGCGGTATGTAACTGAACATAAATGAGCCGTTACTTTGTTATTTTGCTCGTGCGCTTTTTTAATAACAACATCAAGCTCATTTTGATTAATATGCATATACGCTTTATATGAGGTAACCCCCTCTAAGCCCCAGTAGTCCATCATTTTTTTAGCATCGTCTGCATCGCGTAGCGACTTTATTTTTAAAATAGGTAAACCGGGGCCATTTAAATACGGCGCCGTTACATCTATATCTGGGCCTAAACTTTTACCTGCGTTTATATCATCTCTTAATTTTAAATCAGCATATGGTGCAGTGGTGCCAGCAGTACGAATTGTGGTTGCACCGCCTGCTAAATATAGGCGAGGAAAGCTGTAAAGCATTTCGGTGTAATGAGCCTTGCCAGTTGGATAAAACATGTGCTCATGCATCATCACCAATCCCGGAATTAATGTTTTTCCACTACCGTCAATAATATTCACACCTTTAGCGACGCCTACTTCTGCTGTGGCGCCTATATTCACAATTTTATTTTTATTTATTACAACCGTTTGATTAGTTTGTGCCGGTTTGCCGGTGCCATCGATTAACGTGATATTTTTAATTGCATAACGCCCCGCTTGATAACGTACAAATTGCTCATCAACTGCATAACTTGTAAAGCTAGTTAAAGCGCAAGCAATTAATAATAAAGATTTTTTAATTTTTTTAAATGCGTACATAGATATACTCATAGTGTGTGCTCATCTTGGCAGAAGACATTACTATAAATGCACCACCTAAAAATGTAAATCAGGATTCACATTTTAATTCATCATACTTTAATAAATCTTTTTTACTGTACTCTTTTTAAATTACACGGAATGACCATGAAAAATCGAATCGCTAAAAAGCACGTTTTAAAATCAACATTGGCACTGACTATTGCACTCGCATTGAGTGGCTGCGACATTGATGATGACGATAATAACGACCCTGTCGTTGTAGAAACACCAGAGCCTGCACCGGTTACTTTGCGCGTGATGGAAACAACCGACATACACATGTATTTATCTAACTACGATTACTTTGCACAAGCCCCCTCAGAAACCTTAGGGTTTGTTAATACCGCTACCCTAATTAAAGAAGCCCGCAATGAAGTGCAAAACAGTGTACTTGTTGATAATGGTGATTTAATTCAAAACAGCCCGCTTGGCGATTACGAAGCGATTGTACGTAAAGACGATATTTTAAATGGCGCAACCCATGTGGCCTTTAAAGCAATGAACTTGCTTGATTACGATGTTGCTAACTTAGGAAACCATGAATTTAATTTTGGCTTAGAGTTTTTAGATGCCACATTAAGTGGTGCCGACTTCCCGTATATTAATGCCAATGTATACGTTGATGATGGTGATGATGACGACAGCAACGATGAAAACCGTTACACCCCGTACTACCTTCAAGATAAAACCGTATTTGATATAAACGGCAACGAACAAACAATTAAAATTGGTTACTTAGGCCTTACCCCACCGCAAATTATGCAATGGGATAGCGCGCACTTACAAGGTAAGGTCATTGCAAAAGATATTGTTGCTACTGCTGAAAAATTCATTCCACAAATGAAAGCACAAGGCGCCGATATTATTATTGCCATTCCTCACTCTGGGTTAACAGCCAGCGCCCAAGAAGACCTTGCTGAAAATACGGCCCTTTACCTGTCTAAAGTAGATGACGTAGATGCCATATTGTTTGGTCATAACCACCGTTTGTTTCCGGGTGATTCGTCGTACGATGACTATGAATCGGCGGGTATTGATAACGTAAACGGTAAACTTAATGGCGTACCGGCTGTTATGCCTGGCTTTTTTGGTAATAACTTAGGGGTTATTGATTTAATTGTTGAGCCAAACGATGAAGGCGGCTGGGAAGTAACCAGCTCAAAAGTAGAAACCCGCGCCATTAGTGGTACAGATGAAAACGGCGACTTTGTTGATTTAGCTGCTGTAGATACCGATGTAGCTGCCGCAATTGAGCTTGAACACCAAGCAACGATTGATTGGGTGAGCGAACCATTTGCTGAAATTTCAAATCCAATTTATAGCTTTTTTGCTTTGGTGCAAGACGACCCGTCAATTCAAATAGTATCAGATGCACAAATAGCGTGGGGTAAAGCATTTATTCAAGGCACTGAGCTTGATGGCTTACCCGTGCTTTCGGCAGCAGCCCCTTTTAGAGCTGGCCGCAATGGTATTGAAGATTACACCAATGTAAAAGCAGGCGATATTACCTTACTAGATACCGTTAGTTTATATGTGTTTCCAAACACTATTCGTATGGTAAAAGTAACAGGTAGCGATGTTAAAGAGTGGCTTGAACGCTCTGCGGGTCAGTTTAATCAAATTGATGTAAACAGCAGCGCTGAGCAAAACCTACTCGATACCACCTTTCCTACTTTTAACTTTGACATTATTGACGGCGTTACCTTTGAAATTGACGTCACTCAGCCAAAACGATACGACAACGATGGCGTATTAATAAGTGAAAACAATTCGCGAATTACTAACTTGCAATACCAAGGTGAAGCGATAGATTTAGAGGCAGAGTTTTTAATTGTAACTAATAACTATCGTGCATCGGGCGGCGGTAATTTCCCAGCGATTGACGGTACTAGCCGTGAAACATTTGAAGGCCCAGATGAAAACCGCGGTGTGCTGCGTAGTTATATTATTAGCGAAGCCGCTAAAAGTAGCACGGGCAGTATTGACCCTTCGGCCGATAATAACTGGCGCTTTAGCACCGTGACCACCAGCACAGAGCTAAACGTTGTGTTTAGAACATCACCGCTTGATGAAGTAGCTACTATAGCACAAACACTCCCTGCAGTTGCGCCTACCTCACCACTTAAAACAGACGAAAATGGTTTTGCGCTATACACCATAGATTTAAAGCAATAACCTTTAAGGCATAAAAAAGCCAGCTTAGCAGCTGGCTTTTACTTAACCTAAACCCTTAATTATTTAGCAATATACACACTATAGCTTAGCCCTTTTAAAGTGACCGTTAACTTGCCATTTTGTTGCTCAAGTTGCTCGGCAGCTACAAGAGGCGAAAAGTGTTTATACGGGCTATTAAACTCTATTGTTTGTGGCGTTTTTTCGCTATTAAACACAATAATATACGCCTGCTCTGCACCTTTTACTGTGCGTGAAAACGCAAACATGCCAGTGTTTTTAGCAAAAAATAAGTCGTTGTATTCACCGCGGCGAAGCCCTTCGTGATTTTTTCGTAACTTACTTAATTGCGCAATAGTTTTAAATAATGGGTGCTGCTGGTTAAAGTTATTATCGGCCGTTGTTTGCGTGGTGCCTATAAGGTTATTGTCGTTATAGCTTGCAACATTTGATGCAAACATATCTTCGCGTGCATCAATATCGTGGCCATCGCCTGTAAAACCTTGTTCATCGCCATAATAAATAACCGGTATACCGCGAGATAAAAACATAAATGCATGCGCTAATTGGCTGCGCTTTAATTTAAGCTCATCACTTTCGTGATCAAATGTTTGGTTTATAAATAAGCCAGGTCTGCCCATGTCGTGGTTCCCTAAAAAGGTCATAAGTAAATCGGCTTGGCTGTCTTCATCTTGGTATAGTGAGTCTTGTGCAAATAGCTCGCTAATGGCGCTTGGGTTCTGTCCTTTAAAAAACACATCGGCCGCTATTTTTTGAAATGCAAAATCAAGCACCGATGGAATTTTACCTTCTGTAGTAAATACACTTAGGTTTTTAGGATTAGGGTCGTACACCTCACCAAACACATGAAAATTTGGAATCCCTTGCGCTTTAGCGTAATCAATAATAGCGGGTGTAAATGTTTGCCAAAACTCGAGATTTACATGGCGTACGGTATCGATTCTGAAGCCATCGGGCTTAAACTCTTTTATTAAATTTTGATAAATATCGACCATGCCGCTCACCACCTGCGGATGCTCTGTTTTTAAATCGTCTAGGCCGTTAAAATCACCATTAAGTGAGCTTTCACCACTAAAGGTGCTGTCGCCTTGGTTGTGATAATAATCGACATTGTTTAGCCACTGTGGGTACTTAACATTTTTTAAGTGCTCAGGAATAAATGGGCTATACGGCTTAGGGTTATTTAGCGCTTTATACTCACAATGCGTTAAACCTGCTTTAAATTGACCGTTTGGCATGTGGCATTCGTCGTAACGAATAATATCGGCTGTGTGGTTAGTAATAATGTCAAAAAATACTTTAATGCCTTTTTTATGAGCTGCATCAATTAGCTTTTTTAAAGAAGCATTCCCACCAAAATGCGGATCTATTTCGCTAAAATCGACAATCCAATAACCATGGTGCGCAACACCGTCTGATTGAATCGCTTGGTTGCGTAATAAAGGCGTCATCCAAATTGCTGTAACCCCTAGCGCTTCTAAATAGTCGAGCTTTTGTTCAATGCCTTTTATATCTCCACCATGAAAACCACTGGTGGTTGTTAAATTTAACCCACCAGCCGAAATAGCATGCTCATTGCTGCCATTATCGTTTTGCGGATCGCCATTATTAAAACGATCAGGTAATACAAAATAAAATATATCGTCGCGTACATCGCGCTGTAAATAATTATCAGTGCTTGCAGTGTTTGCGTTATCGGCCGCTGGTGGCTGATTACTTTTACAGGCCGTTAATGTCACCACAGTGCTTAGTAAAAATGTTGTTAGTGTGTTTTTTATCATTTTAGTGCTCCTTTACTAAACTATGGCAACTCGCAACCTTTTACACTTTCGTAAAGTGCATACCAATGAGCGGCCGTTAATTGTATTTTGTTTACTTGTGCACACGCTTTAATACGCGCAGTGTTAGTAGTCCCTATAACAGATTGAATGTTTGCAGGGTGCCTGTTTAACCATGCCAGTACAATGGCTTCTGCACTTGTTTCGTACTGCGCAGCTAAGCTTTGTACTAATTGGTACGTGTTTTTAATACGGGTTTCAGCGCCGGTTATATCAGCACCCGAAAACAACCCTTGGCATAAACTTCCCCACGCCTGCAGCTGTATATTTTCGTGCTGGCAAAACTCGATTAAGCCCGGCGTAAAGTTAATATTTGCGCCTTTCGCGTTACCAGCATATATGCCCTCTTCAACCCAGTCATTTTTTAATAAGCTCATTTCTATTTGATTCAAAATAAGTGACTCTGACAGGGCTTGTTGAATGGCTTTTATTTGATGTTGCTGCATATTAGACACCCCTAAAAAACGTACCTTGCCTTGGCTTTTTAGTTTTTTATAAGTGCTAGCAATTTCCTGAGGGCACATGAGTGGGTCGGGTCTGTGCAGAATAAGTACATCTAAGTAGTCTGTTTTTAGCTGCGCTAAACTTTTATTTACACTTTGCTCTATCCACTGTCCTGAAAGGTCATAACGCTTTGGGCCATGCTCATCTTCAAAGCGAATACCGCATTTAGATTGAATAATTAACTTATCACGGTCGGTGCGCGTTTTTAAAACTTCACCAAATGCCTGCTCTGCTTTACCAAAAGTATAAATATCAGCATGGTCAAAGTAATTAATGTTATTTTCAAGCGCTGCCTCTACTACTGTATGTGCTTGGTTTATATCGGCTTTGGTTATTGGGTTGTTATTCCAGCCACCACCCAAGCCCATACAGCCATAAATAAGTTCGCTAGCATTGGGTATAAATTGAGAAATAGTTTTATTGGTCATGAGTTATCGGTATTAAAAAAGAGTGACTTGTAGTTTACCGATTAAATTATTCAACTAAATACTAAAAATAAAACTCATTATTTGCTATAACAAACAATAAAAACACAGTGCTCATTTAAATGCTGAGAGAACATAAAAAATTTGAACGGTTATTTTTGTTTAACGAAGTAGCCAAACACTTAAGCTTTTCAAAGGCAGCTTTAGCGCTTGGGATCTCCCGAGGGTATTTGTCTGAGCAAATAAAAGCGCTCGAAAAAGAATACCAAAGAGCTCTACTTATTCGCACAACCCGCAGTGTAAAGCTCACCCCGCAGGGAAAGCATGTGCTTAGTTGTATGGGAAATATTAAAACCACATTATTAGAGCTTGAACGAACCTTAGCCCATGAACACGAGGCTATTGCCGGCAACATTAGAATTACCGCGCCGAGCCAATTTACCAATAGATACCTGCTAACTATTTGCGAGCAATTTAACCAAGAGTACCCTGATGTTAAATTTAATATAGACTGCAGCTACACCCCTCACAATTTGATTCAAAGCAATTACGATATTGCATTTAGATCAACCCTTAATCCGCCCCAAAACATGATTGCCAAAAAGCTATTTAGTTATAAACAGGTGTGCTGTGCCTCGCCTAGTTATATTGCTAAAAATGGTGAGCCAAGCGACGTTGAAGATTTATTAAAGCATAGCTGTTTAACCAGCACGCAATTTAGCCTGTGGCATTTTTCCGATAGGGCCATTGAGCTTGAAGGAAAGCTAAGCATTAACGATAACCACATGCTTAAAAACCTTGCACTGCAAGGTCAAGGAGTTATATACACCCCGGAGTATTTAGTAGATTTAGAAATTAACGCGCACACTTTAAAGCCGCTATTAACGCAGTTACAGTATCCGCAATCTGATGTGTATTTAATTCACCCTCAGCTAATTAACGAATCAGCACGTATTAGCCATTTTATTAAATTTACCACTAACTGGTTTAGAAACTAGCTTACCAATTACTTTGATATTGAGATAACTGGTTTACTAAATAATCTACTAAAGCTTTAACAGTTGGGCTTAACGATCGTTGAGACGGATAAAGTAAATTAATAGGCAGTGGGCTTGGCGCGTATTCACTTAGCACCTCTACCAGCTCACCGCTTTTAAGCGCTTGGTTAACGTAAAAATTAGGTAATTGCGCTACACCTTGGCTTGCTAAAGCAAACGCTTTTAAACTTTGTGAGTCGTTAACCTCTAAACTACCTGAGACTTTTACAATGGTATTCTTACCATCAAGCCTATAACTCCAACGCTTCGCGTTAGCGACAACCGTGTTTATAAGGCAATTAAAATTTTTTAGATCATATTAAAACAATTAAGCCTATTTCAGCACCTGAAAAATAAACATCTTTACCTACCTAACTAATTAAGTGCTAGGATAATGGCTTGAAATACTGATAACTTGCAAACCTAACTATGAATTTAAATCAGCTCGATCTAAACCTTCTTATTATTTTAAAGCAGCTTTTAAACGAAAAACATATTAGCAATACCGCCTTAACCTTAGGCATGAGCCAACCTTCTATAAGCCGCTCGTTAAGTAAATTGCGCTCCTTGTTTGACGATCAATTATTAATAAGAATGGCTGGAGGGTATGAGCTAACACCAAAAGCGCAATCAATTCAGCAAGACCTAAATTCTATTTTAAATATGGTAGAAACACTGGTTAACAAACAAACCTTCGACCCTAAAACCAGCACTGCCACCATAAAACTGTTTGGCCTACCGCCGCAAATGCATTTATTTATAAAAACAATAATTAAAGATGTTCGCGAGCAAGCGCCTAATATCACCCTTGAAATAGACACCCTGCCTAAGCCGCAGTTTTCTGATTTGCTTAAAGGCGATACGCACTTTGTGATTACTGGCCACAAGCCCGCTAATTCAGAGGGTAAGTTATATCAGCAACCGTTGTTTGAGCGCGAGTTTAAATTAGTAATGGCTCGCTCCCACAGGCTGGCTAAACAAGAATTAAGCGTTGATTTATTGCGTGATTGTAATTTTGGGCAAATATCAATTCAGGGTGAAAAAGCATTAACTATTGCACAAAACTTTGCCGCGCTAGGCATTGATAATATAGCGACGCCAATACGCTTAAAAAACTTTTACAGTATTGGCAGCATTGCTGAAAACACTGATTTAATATTTTATGTGCCCAATCATTTTGCTGCAGATGTGTGCCAACAGCATGACGTAGTTGCCAGAACCCCGCCCCCAGAGCTTAGCTCAGAGTATGCACAAGTGGCTTTATACTGGCATCAACGCCACCATAATGACCCTGTATGTCAATGGTTTAGAGAGCTTGTAAAAAATAAAGTATTTGAAGTTTAAATAACTGTTATTCATGTAGGGTATGTATTTTAAATTGCCATTTAAGGCGGTGACCGGTTTAATACGAATCATTCTTAATAATATTAAAATTAGATAAACATACTCACCATGAAAAACACGCTCCCATTTAATAAGCATGCGCTTAACGTTGTTATTGGTACTTTGTGTACTGGTATGTCATTCATAAGCTTAGCGGAACAAGCTCCCGATACCTCAGAAACCATTGAAGTATGGGGCACAACAATTACTAATGACTCGCTATTACAAGACGATATTGAAAGAAAACAAGCCAACCATTTAAGTGATTTACTGCGTGACCAAGCTGGTATTGACGTAGGTGGCTCGCACTCTATTGTACAAGGTATTAATATTCGTGGTGTTGACGATTTAGACCTCAACATTACTGTTGATGGTATTAGCCAAAACAATAATATGTTCCACCACTCAGGAAACTTACTTATTAATGCTGATATTTTAAAAGCAGTAGATATAAAAGTAGGGACTAACTCGGTGCTAACTGGCGGCCTTTCTGGTGGTGTAGCCTTTGAAACCAAAGATGCTAAAGATTTACTAGAGCCAGGTGAAGATTTTGGCGCGCGCTTATACACAAACTTAGGTACTAATGATTACGCAGGTGGCTCTGCTGCGGTATATGGTCAGCTAACCGACAACATAGACGCCCTTGCCTACTACACCTACACCGACAGAAATAACTTTGAAAACGGCAATGGTAAAGAAGTTACAGGTAACGAAGGCCGCACGGTAGATGGCATATTCAAGCTCGGCTGGGATGTAAACGAGAGTAACCGTTTAGTGTTCTCATACGACAGATATAACGATGAAGGCGATTACTACGTAAAAACCAACTTTGGTGCAGGCTTTGCTGAAGATTCAGACGCGCAAACAGAAGATATTGACTACACACGTACCAGCACTTCACTTGCCTACGAGCTAGATAAAGGCGATGCCATTACCCTACGCGCTAGCGTTTATCGCAACGAACTAAGCTATATTGCACTAGGAACTGAGGGTAACTCTGAGCATACGGGCTACACTGCCCTTGCAACATCTAAAATTGCACTTGCTGGGTTTAACCATACATTACGCTACGGCGGCGAAGGGTATGAGCAAGTATCAAAACGTATCAAAAACCACGTACAAACCAATAAAGACACTGCCGACTCTCACGCTATTTATATTGAAGACGAAATCGCTGTAACCGATCAGTTATTTGTAACCCCTGGCGTGCGTTACAACTACTTTAAAGTAGACATGTACTCAGCCGGTACTAACGATTCGTTAGATAAATCGTGGAACGAGTTAACGTTTGGTTTAGCGGCTAAATACCTAATTAACGATAACTGGAGTGTTAACGCAAGCTCTACAGAGCTGTTTCAAGGTCCTGGCTTGCGCGAAAGCTATGTTGATTACAGCACTAACTTTGATAAAGACCTAAAAGCAGAAACCGGTGTTAATAACGCCATTGGTTTTGCCTTTAAAGATCAAAACATTATGGGCTTAGACTCATTTGGTTTTTCATTAAACCTGTTTAAAACCCGTATTGAAGATTACATAGACAACTGGGCAATTGGTAAAGGTCGCCCAATTGGTACCTATGAAAACTCGGGTGATTACGATATAGATGGTTTTGAATCAACGCTTTCACTGCGTAAAGCGCTATTTAGTGCGCGTTTAAGTTACTCTAAGTCAGACTCTGAACAACTAGAGACAGGCGAGCAACTGCGTTATGAAGTAGGTGATAGCATTTCACTAAACCTTGGCTACGAAGTACCAAAATACGACTTGAAATTTAACTGGACCAGCCTAGTTAACAGAACTGATGACTCAGTATCAAGTGGTGCTGATATTCATAAAGTGGGTTATCAGGTTCATAACATCAGTATGCAGTGGCTACCAAGCCAGCTTGAAGCACTAAGCATGACCTTAGGTGTTGAGAATATTTTTGATAAAACATATTACTCTCACGCCTCATACTCAAGCGACACAGTGCAAGATTACGAAGCGGGTCGTAATGTTAAATTAAGCGCGTCTTACGTTTTTTAATTTAATAATTTGCGCATGATTTAAGGCTCAATATTTTATTGAGCCTTTTGCTGTTTAAGGGGGGTGTACCTTAAATAGTATCAACCATACCAATCCGCAATAATACTTAATCACTTTTAGGGGCTAAACGTGTCGCTATCTGCGTTAAAAAACTCTCATTTACGACTGCATGGATGCAGAAGATAGAGCAATGCAGGAGCAATTGTCGAGAACAACTAAATAGCGAATTTTTTGCCTTGCTATCAACACATTTTTCCATCCTCAAAATAGTTCACTTAATTATGCGGATTGGTATTATAAATAAATTATTTCAGGGTCAATAATGTCTGATTGGAAACAAAACTTACAAAAGTTCCGTTATGTAATGGACACCTTACTGCTTATTAGCTTTATGCTAGTAAGTGCACCTCAAGCCACTGGCATCCCTTTACACGAATGGTTTAGCCTATTTTTTATTATCCCTTTTGTTATTCACTTACTACTGCACTGGGATTGGGTAACACGCAGTTTTGGCCGTTTATTGGCCAATATAACAGCACGTGAGCGTTTTAATATAGTGTGGGATTACCTACTTTATTTAATGATGTTATTAGTGTTTGTAAGCGGCTTTTTAGTGTCGGTGGCTCTACTACCCGCACTTAATATTAGTTTAAACATTCAAGACTTTTGGTCGAAAATACATCACGATTCAGCCACCTTTATTATGCCCATGCTAGGTGTGCATTTAGCGCTTAATTTTTCTTGGATAGTAAAATTGACTAAACGCATGTTTGCCAAGGAGGCTAAATAATGAAGCACCTAAAACAACAGTGGAAAACCCGCACCAGCATTGTGTTAGTTGTATCTGTTTTAGTGAGCCTTTTACTGGTTAGTTTAGAGCTCACCGATTGGGCCGCACAAATAAATCAGCAGGGATACTCCCACGGTGCAGCTGAGGGTGAAAAGCCGAAAATAGCCCCTATTTTGATGTACATTTTACCCTTTGTAAAAGAGCTTATTTTAATAGGCGTACCTATGTTACTTACTTTAGGGATTGCTAAACTCTTAGGCTTAATAAAAAGGGTGGTTAAAAACAAAGTCTGAATACGAATGCAACACGTATCAAAAACCGGCGTTTATAGATACATTGCTAAGTTAGTATGTCTATAAGCGCAGGTATTTATGAGTTATAAACCAAGTAATTACACACTCCAACACATCACTTTTCTACTTTGCACATTAATTATAGGTGCTGTATTAATAAGCTTTAAAGCTAATGCCGAAAAGGCAATTCCTTTTCAATCCCAATGGCTAAAAAAACATTATGCTGAGCGTATAGCCCATTTTAAGCTACAACCTTTACGCAAAGGCGATATTGTTTTTGTTGGTGATAGCATTACAGAGCAAGGGCTAAATTGGAGCATTCGGTTTAACGACCTACGCGTAAGAAACCGCGGTATTAGTGGCGATATGACCTACGGTGTTTTAGCGCGTTTAAACGAATTAAAAGCAGCCCCGCCTAAAGCTATATTTTTAAAAATTGGCGTTAACGATATTTTTAATTACCATTATATAAAGCAAGTTAAAGACTTAGCGTCGGTGAGTGAAAATATCGAAAAAATAGTGACTCAGCTCAATGACTCACTCCCAAACACACAAATTTATGTACAAAGTATTTTGCCCGATCATCGCAATTTTATTACGCAAATGGCGCAAACAGTTAACCAACAAATTAAAGCAATTGAGCACGCAAACTTTACCTATATAGACTTACACACCGCATTCTTAGGCCCTCAAGGCACGCTTAATGAAACGCTCACTACCGCTGGCACCCATTTAAACAAGACAGGTTATGACCTTTGGGCTAAACAACTTGCATCAATAATGAAAACCTTAAAATGAAGAGTTTATTAATTGCTATATTAATGGCGGCAAGCTTTACGTGTGCAGCCAGTAAAGCGCCTGTAAAAAGCTACCCTAACGGCGCGACTAAAGCTGTTATTTTTAGCTACGATGATGGCGTTATACAAGACAGAAAGCTCGTGGAACTATTTAATAAGTACCAGGTTGTTGGCACATTTAACTTAAACTCAGGTTTATTTGCTAAAAAGCTACCGTGGATGAAAGCCTTTACCGGTAAAGAGGGCGAATATATTAAACAAAGTGAAGTAAAAACACTTTATAAAGGCCATGAAATAGCAAGCCACAGTTACTCACATCCGGGCTTTGCGGGCTTAGATACAGCAGAATTAAAATTACAATTAGCCCGCGATAAGCACATTTTATCGCCCATAAAAGGCAGCCCCTTACACTCTTTTGCATACCCTTTAGGCTCTTACGATAAAACCGCTATGAAATTAGTAAAGCAAGCGGGCTTTACTAATGCCCGAACAGTAAACGACACTCTTAATTTTGAGCTCCCTACCAACTACATGGCATGGAACCCAACCGCTCACCACTCAAAAGCAATGCCATTAATAGAGCAATATATTGCGCTTAAAAGCAATAAGCTCACTGTAATGATGATTTGGGGTCATTCGTGGGAATTTGATAAAAACACAGTAAATAACAACTGGGATTACGCCCAAAAGCTCGTTCAAACAATCTCAAATAAAGATGATATTTGGTATGTATCGGCTGGAGAGTTCATCGCGTTTTTAGAGAATAAATAAGCGTGCGCAGTGCTAAATAAAGCTCATATAAGCCCATTTAAATGTAGTAAGCGTAATTAGCTCATCCTTGATGCAATATCCATCGTTAATCCATTAACTCACTTCGAGTAACTGCGAAACTTCGTTTCGGTTCACTCTCACCTAGCGGGCGAACTACCACTGATATTAGCGCCACTCTGAATGGCCTCGAGTCCGTCCCAACACAAATTACAGACATAAAAAAACCCTAACCAATTTGGTTAGGGTCATAAAAAGTGGTACCAGCGGCCGGGCTCGAACCGGCACGCCTTTCGGCAGGGGATTTTGAATCCCCCATGTATACCAATTTCATCACGCTGGCGTCATTTTTCTTTAACCTTCTAAACACGAGAAGATAAAGAAAAACCACTTTAGAGCTCAGGATTATTTATGTGCCTTCGTCTCTATGCCAAGCATTATACAAACAATAGGGGTGGCAGCAAGCGTTTTATGACATTAGCCTGATCAACCGCTTAACATTTAGACAGCCTGTGCAAAATGTCGTTTACTGGTTGAAGTATTAAATACAGCTAATAATAACACAAAGGTATATCACTGAACTATAGCGCTTAGTATTTGTGAGCTTTTTTGCTAAACTAGCGCGCATATTAACAGTGAGAGTGTATTTATGTCGGGTGAGTTTCCACGAGCTGGTTTTTGGCGTCGTTTTGCGTCGTTAGTTTATGATACGTTAGCTATTATTGCGTTTGCTATGTTAACGGTTGTGCTCTATTTGTTTGCCGTACAAGGGCTTATTTCACTTGATGTTATTAGTTTAAATGGTGCTGAAGATGTATCGGCACTTATTCAAGAGTCACTGCTGCTGTCGAGTATTCGAAGTGCCTTACTTGTTATTGTTACTTTAGTATTTTTTGGCTATTTTTGGACTAAAAGCGGGCAAACTATAGGCATGCGCGCATGGCGTTTAAAAGTACAAACTAGTGAAGGAAGCTTAATTAGTTGGCCGCAGTCTATTGTTCGCAGCCTAAGCGCCCTGCTTGGTTTAGGTAACCTTGTGGTATTAATTGATTTTAAAAACAAAAAAGCGCTGCAAGACTATGTCTCAAAAACTGAGGTAATTACTCTTACAAAAGAAGAAAACAAACGTATTTACCGCGAGCTAGATTAATACCCATTTATACCAATGCGCAATAATACTTAATAATTTTGCGGGGCTAACTTGTCGCTACCTGCGTTAAAAATTCTCATTTACGACTGCATGGCTGCAGAAGGTAGAGCAATGCAGGAGCAATTGCCGAGAACAACTAAATAGCGATTTTTTATGCCTAGCTATCAACATGTTTTTCCAGCCTCAAAATTGATCACTTAATTAAGCTGATTGGTATTAGTTTTTGAATAACGCGTTATAAAAACTAAAAAGGTGACCATAGGTCACCTTTTTAGTATTAAATAAGCGCTTATAACGGCTATACCCGCTTATTCATCATGTACGTAGCAAAGCCTATAAATAGTATACTTGGCAGTACCGCGCCTATAATAGCGGGTATTTGATAAACCATTACCACAGGGCCAAATATCTCATTTATTAAGTGAAATACAATTCCCGTTACTACACCCATAATGATACGCGCACCCATGGTAACGGTACGTAACGGGCCAAATATAAACGACAGTGCAACCAGTAGCATTACGGCAACAGACACAGGCTGCATTAGCTTACGCCACAAGGCCAGCTCATAGGTGCTGGTATCTTGCTCATTTTGCTGTAAATACCCTAAGTACGACCAAAGCCCTGTAAAGGAAAGCGACTCAGGCTTTACCGATACAACACCAAGCTTTTCGCCCGTTAATTGCGAAGGGTAAAACTCTTCATCAATGTGTTCACTGCTTATTTGCTCATCACTAATATGAACCTTGTTTACATCGCGTAATAGCCAACCTTCATCACGACCAATGGCCACTTTAGCTTTGGTTATTTGAGTTAAATCAAGTGACTTATCAAATTGATACATGTGCACACCGTTTAAACGGCCGTTTTGATCTACATCTTCAATATTAATAAAGTTGTTGCCATCTTTAGCCCATACGCCTTTTTGTGCATTGAATACATCGCCGCCATAAATTGCCTGATTACGCATTTCTTTGGCGTGTTGTTGCGCCTCTGGTGCGCCCCACTCACCAAGAGCCATCATACACACAGCCATAAACACGGCGGTTTTCATTACCGAGCCTATAATTTGCAAGCGCGACATACCCGCAGCTTGCATTACCACCAGCTCACTGTTTGAAGCCAGTGCACCTAAGCCTGTTAAGCCACCAATAAGCGCCGCCATCGGGAAGAATATAACTAAATCGCCCGGCATACTGTAAAAGGTGTAAAGCGTTGCGGTCATTAAATCGTAACTGCCACGACCAACCGACTTTAGCTGATCAATAAACTTAATTAATGTACTAATCCCTACTAGCACCAACAAAGCAAATCCGGTGGTTTGTAAAATGCTGCGGCCTAAGTACCAATCGAGTGTTTTCATCATGCGCTTAACTCCCGTTTTGTTACAACGGCTTTAAGCCAGGCCCCCAATGGGCGACCTTTTATAATTAATAAACTACCTATAAATAAAGCGCTTAAGTGAATCCACCACAAACCAATTGAAGGCGGTATTTTACCATCTTCTACGGCAAATTTTGCAGCATTGAGTAAGATGAAATAACCTAAGTACAAGCTAATGGCTGGCACTAATTTAGCAAATTTACCTTGGCGAGGATTAACCACACTTAGCGGTACTGCTATTAACGTTAGTAACGGAATAGAAAGCGGTATTGCAATACGCCACTGCCACTGGGCTATAGATTCAGAGGTATTGAGTGGCAATAGTTGATTAGTAGGTATTGCTTCTAATTTACGGCGCTGATGCTCTATTTCTTGCTCGCGTATTTGTACGCTGTAGCCATCAAACTGCGTTAAATTAAGCGCCGGTGTTTTGCCATCGGTTTCGTAGCGTTTGCCATCAGTTAGCACTAATTGTTGCTCACCGTTTATTGCCTCTACCACCACGCCTTGTTCGGCATACACTAAACGTGCAAGGTCATCTTTTTCGGTATCCGGCAGCTGCGCTACAAATACTTTGTTAAGCTCTTTACCGCCGTTTTCAATGTTATGAATAAACACCACGGCTTTTTCATTACCGGTTTGTTGAAACCGCCCTGCCCTTAACGCAGATAAACCCGCATCGGCTTTGGCTTGCTCTTTTAATTGGTACTCTTGCTCACTCGCCCACGGCGCAAGGTACATGGTGAGAGAGGCTGCTAATATAGCCAAACCCACACTCGAAATTAAAGTAACGCGTACCACATACCACTCACTCACCCCACAGGCTTTAAGAACGGTCATTTCGCTGTCGGCGTAAATGCGGCTGTAGGCTAAAATAATTCCCAAAAATATACTCAATGGCAGGATCAGCGAAGCTAATTGCGGCAATTTAAGCGCAATCATCGATAATACTAACTTGGCAGGAATGCTCCCTTCAGAGGCATCTCCTAAAATAACCACAAACTTTTGTGACACAAAAATGGTCATTAAAGTTAAAAATACGGCGACCTGCGATTTTAAAACCTCTGCGGTCAAATAACGAAAAATAAGCAATGCTCGCCCCTGTTAAACATAGAATTTCACTACAATAGTGATAATTTGATAATAAAGTAGCTATTTTACCCAGTTTTATCTGGTAAATAAGTCGTTATTATAAGCTAACAAAATTAATTATCCTACCTAAGTGCACGATATATTGTTGCATTAGTAGCCCTTAAACATATAAAGTTCAATTACACAGTAAGAGTCAGAAAAAATCAGCTAAAATTAAGATTATCTCTACATAAGTTACGTAGCGAAGACTAGATTTTATTTTTTTAGCCCCAATTAATAACGTATATGACTCACAACCAGGAGTAACAATGGAATTTAACGTAAAAAGTGGTAGCCCAGAAAAACAACGCAGCGCGTGTATTGTCGTTGGCGTTTACGAACCACGTAGGTTATCCCCCATTGGTGAACAACTCGATAAAATCAGCGATGGTTATATCTCAAATTTACTACGCCGTGGCGACCTAGAAGGTAAGCCGGGGCAAGTGTTATTATTGCATCATGTACCTAACGTTTTAAGCGAGCGCGTATTGCTTGTTGGCTGTGGTAAAGAGCGCGAGCTTGATGATAAGCAATATAAGCAAATAATTTCTAAAACAATTAATACCTTAAACGAAACCGGCTCAATGGAAGCGGTGTGCTTTTTAACAGAGCAACACGTTAAAGGTCGTGATACCTACTGGAAAGTTCGCCAAGCGGTAGAAACAACACAAGATTGCCTATACACATTTAACCAGCTAAAAAGCAAAAAAGTAGACCCTCGTCGTCCACTTCGTAAAATTGTGTTCAACGTACCAACGCGTCGCGAGCTGACCATTGGTGAAAGCGCTATTGAGCATGGCTTAGCCATTGCCGCAGGTAGTAAGCTATGTAAAGACGTAGCCAACATGCCACCCAATATTTGTAACCCTGCTTATTTAGGCGAACAAGCGCAAGCGCTGGCTAGCAATTTTGACAACATCACCGTTGATATTATTGGCGAAGAAAAAATGGCCGAACTAGGTATGAACTCGTACTTAGCAGTTGGTCGCGGCAGTGATAACGAATCGGTTATGTCGGTTATTAACTACAAAGGTGCAAGCGATGAGCAAGCGCCTATTGTGCTAGTAGGTAAAGGCCTAACGTTTGACTCGGGCGGTATTTCAATTAAGCCAGGCGAAGCCATGGATGAAATGAAATACGACATGGGCGGCGCAGCCGGTGTAATTGGCGCTATGCGCGCACTGGCACAAATGCAGCTGCCTATTAACGTAATTGGCGTTTTAGCCGGCTGTGAAAACATGCCAAGCTCTAACGCGTATCGCCCTGGCGATATTTTAACAACCATGTCGGGGCAAACCGTAGAAGTGCTTAATACTGATGCTGAAGGCCGATTAGTATTATGTGATGCGTTAACTTACGTTGAGCGTTTTGACCCAGATACAGTAATTGACGTAGCAACACTAACAGGCGCATGTATTGTTGCCCTTGGTGCACACGCAACAGGTTTACTGTCAAACCACAACCCACTTGCGCATGATTTATTAAAAGCGTCTGAGCAAAGTGGCGACCGTGCATGGCAGTTACCACTGTGGGATGACTATCAAGATCAACTCGATAGCCCATTTGCTGATTTTACAAACTTAGGTGGGCGCTCTGCTGGTACTATTACCGCAGCGTGTTTCTTATCTAAGTTTACTAAAAAGTATAACTGGGCTCACTTAGACGTAGCCGGTACCGCGTGGCGCAGTGGCGCTAAAAAAGGTGCAACGGGTCGCCCTGTTCCTATGCTTACTCAGTATTTATTAAACCGAGCGGGTGTAAGCGAAGCTACGCACGACTAATAGCCTAATTAACCTGAGCCTTATTTAGAAAAGTCACTCAGCAGGTATTTTTAGCGCTAACAGCATTAAATTTATTTGCCATAAGGCAAAAATATTTTAACCAGAGCTTAGGTTATTTAACTTGTATTAAGGCGCCATTTGGCGCCTTTTTTATTGCTGTAATTATCTGTGTATTAATTGAAGCAAACCCCGTTATATGGCAAAATCTGCCTCTTAATTTATGTGTATCAACTATGTGCACATTCAATGTCATGGGAAACCCCGATACAATGAACATGAATGCTCAATTTTTCGTTCTAAAGCAACAAGATGAATCTAAAGCGCAGGCTGATGATCATTTTGCTTTAGCAGCTCAAATTGCCGCAGAGCAGTATCGATTAGGGCATCGTGTATTTATTTTTGTAGATAACGAACACACCGCCTATGCCATTGACGAAACCATTTGGGCATTTGATCCCGACAGTTTTGTGCCGCATAACCTGCAAGGCGAAGGCCCTAAAGCCGGCGCACCAGTAGAAATAGGCACCACGCCTCCTGTTGGCAAACGTAACGTTTTAATTAACTTAGCTAATAACCTGCCTGATTTTATTAGGCGTTTTAGCCAAGTTTTTGATTTTGTACCAGTAGAGTCTGTAGCTAAACAAGCCGCTCGTGAGCGCTTTAAAAAGCTGCGCCAACTTGGTGCCAATATCAGCACGCAAGAGATTAATAGCTAGCCGTTTAGGATAAAGCTAACCAACTAATTTAAGTACTTATTTAAGGTTCTGTGTAATGGATAAAACCTACAATCCGCAAGATATTGAACAGTCGCTATACCAAGACTGGGAACAAAAAGGCTACTTTAAGCCATCTGGCCAAGGCGTACCGTATTCGATCATGATCCCGCCGCCAAATGTCACCGGTAGCTTGCACATGGGCCACGCCTTCCAAGATACAATAATGGATACCCTTACGCGTTTTAAGCGTATGCAAGGTAACAACACATTATGGCAAGTAGGTACTGACCACGCGGGTATTGCAACGCAAATGTTGGTTGAGCGTAAACTACACGCTGAAGAAGGTAAAACACGTCACGATTTAGGCCGCGAAGATTTTATTAATAAAATTTGGGAATGGAAAAACGAATCTGGCGGTACTATCACTAAGCAGCTTCGCCGTCTTGGCGCATCGGTTGATTGGGACCGTGAACGCTTTACGATGGACGATGGCTTATCTGAAGCGGTTAAAGAAGTCTTTGTACGTCTTCACAAAGAAAACCTAATTTACCGCGGTAAGCGCCTAGTAAACTGGGATCCAAAATTACACACCGCTATTTCAGACCTTGAAGTTGAAAACAAAGACAAACAAGGCCACATGTGGAATTTGCGCTACCCACTTGCTGATGGCGTTAAAACACAAGACGGCAAAGACTACATTGTCGTAGCAACAACACGTCCAGAAACCATGCTAGGTGACTCAGGTGTTGCAGTAAACCCAGATGACGAACGCTACACAGATTTAATTGGTAAAGAGATTTTACTGCCTATCGTAAATCGTCGTATCACAATTGTTGCAGATGAACACGCTGATAAAGACAAAGGCACGGGTTGTGTAAAAATCACCCCAGCACACGACTTTAACGATAACGAAGTTGGCAAGCGTCATAAAATGCCAATGATCAATATTTTCGATAAAAACGCTGCTATTCTAAGCCAAGGTGAAACATACACCTTTGACGGTAAAGAACTTGAGTTTGATGCGCCAATTCCTGAGCGCTTACACGGCCTAGACCGTTTTGCTGCACGTAAAGCGATTATCGCAGAATTTGAAGAACTTGGTTTACTTGAAAAAATCGAAGACCATGCGTTAACTGTACCTTACGGCGACCGCTCTGGTGTGGTCATTGAGCCACTCCTTACCGACCAATGGTATGTACGTGTTGCGCCACTTGCAGAACCTGCAAAAGATGCCGTTAAAAATGGCGACATTCAGTTTGTGCCTAAACAGTACGAGAACATGTACTTCTCGTGGATGAACGACGTACAAGATTGGTGTATTTCACGCCAGCTTTGGTGGGGTCACCGTATTCCAGCTTGGTACGACAGCGAAGGCAACGTTTACGTTGGCCGCGATGAAGCTGAAGTACGCCGCGACAACAACATTGCCGATGATGTTGCGCTAAGCCAAGACGAAGACGTACTTGATACCTGGTTCTCATCTGCGCTTTGGACGTTCTCAACGCAAGGTTGGCCAGAGAACACGGATGATTTAAAAACCTTCCACCCGTCTGACGTGTTAGTAACGGGCTTTGATATTATTTTCTTCTGGGTTGCGCGTATGATCATGATGACGCTGCACTTTATAAAAGACGAAAATGGTAAGCCGCAAGTGCCGTTTAAAACAGTGTATGTTACTGGCCTAATACGTGATGACAACGGCGATAAAATGTCTAAGTCAAAAGGTAACGTACTTGACCCACTAGATATGATTGACGGCATCGAGCTTGAAGATTTAGTACAAAAGCGTACTGGCAACATGATGCAGCCTAAACTTGCCGCTAAAATCGAAAAAGACACGCGCAAAGTATTTGCAAATGGTATTGAAGCACACGGTACCGATGCGCTTCGCTTTACCCTTGCAGCAATGGCATCAACCGGTCGTGATATCAACTGGGATATGAACCGCCTAGAAGGTTACCGTAACTTCTGTAATAAACTATGGAACGCAAGCCGTTACGTATTAATGAACACAGAAGAGCAAGATTGTGGCTTCAACGATGCACAAAAAGAGTTCTCATTAGCAGATCGTTGGATATTAGGTCAATTTGAAGCAGCGGTTAAAACCTACACTGAGCACCTTGATAACTACCGCTTTGATTTAGCCGCTAACACACTTTACGAATTCACTTGGAACCAGTTCTGTGATTGGTACTTAGAGCTGACTAAGCCGGTATTATTTAAAGGCAATGAAGCACAGCAACGTGGTACACGTAATACACTCATTACGGTACTAGAAAGCCTACTGCGCTTAATGCACCCAATGATGCCATACATTACCGAAACTATTTGGCAGCGCGTTGCACCACTTGCAGGGCTTGAAACTAAAGGCACCAGCATCATGGTACAGGGCTTCCCTGTTTATAATGAAGCAAACGTTGATGCCCAAGCTATGGACGACTTAGAGTGGGTTAAACAGTTTATTTTAGCAATTCGTGTTATTCGTGGTGAGATGGACATTAGCCCTAGTAAGCCACTTAACGTGTTGCTAGCTAACGCATCAAGCGATGATGTGCGCCGTATTAACGAGAACGAGTCATTTATTGCCTCGCTTGCTAAACTTGAATCGTTCACCCTGCTTGAAAACAAAGACGATGCACCAGCGTGTGCAACATCCTATGTTGGCAACCTTGAAATTATGATCCCTATGGCGGGCTTAATTGATGTTGAAGCAGAGCTTGCACGTATAAACAAGCAACTCGAAAAAGCAGAAAAAGGCCTAGCCCAAGTGCAAAACAAGCTGGCTAACGAAAAGTTTGTAAATAACGCACCAGAAGCAGTACTTGCAAAAGAAAATGCTAAATTAGCTGAATTCACTGATGCCAAAACCAAGCTACTTGAGCAAAAAACTAAAATAGAAAGCTTATAATTTTAGTTGCCTGCTAAAGCAATTTAGCAGGCATTAAAAAAGCCGCTCACTGTTAAAGTGAGCGGCTTTTTTGTGCCCTGCGATTAACCACAAGGCACAGCTACATTAAAACTTGTAGTTGTACTGAGCGCCAACAAGTACAGCGTGACCTTTAGACTCAAAGCCCCACTCACTGCCTGACTCATCAGCTTCAGTAAATGTTTGTGTTTTACCACGAATAATACTTACACCTAAATCAACATTTGATTGCGTGTCGATAGTGTAGTTACCACCAAACGAGAACCAAAAACGGTCTGTATCAGGGATAGAGATAGACAGGTGAGTTTGCGATACTGGCGACTCATCAAACGCTACACCTGCACGAAGTAGTAAGTCTTCGTTGTATTGATAATCTGTGCCGATAGAGTAACGAAACGCATCGTCAAACTGTTCTTGCTTTTCAAACGGTACAAACTTATCACCAGTTGGTAACGTCACTTGTGCTTCTAGTGACTCAAAGCTGCTCCAACCTGTCCATAATACGCTGTAGTGTAAGCCTAGTTTTTCATCTAACTGGTGAGAACCAGAAAACTCAGCAATAGCTGGTAACGTTAGCTCTACAGAACCTGGTAGTTGTGCACCACCAGTGCCGCCTACTACTACTGGTAAGTCATTTGAGAAATCACCTTCAAATGTGATGTCTGTTTCGCTGCGGTAGTTAAAACCAAAACGGCTATTTTCGTCTAGTTGGTACATTAAACCAACGTTTAAACCTAGGCCTGTGTCGTCACCTTGAAGGTTTACTGCATCAGCACCAAAATCAAAGCCGCTTGTATTAGCGCCTACTTTACGGATTACGGTTGCATCTGCATAAATGTAGTTTAAGCCAATACCAAAGCTAAATTGTTCAGTTACTTTATAAGCAACGCTTGCATTAAGGTTAACAGTGAAAATTTCTGTCTCGCCTGCAATTTGGCCCGCTACGTAGTCATCGTTAAACTCTGTAGATAAACCAAAGTTAGAAAACGCGCCAAAACCTAGTGATACTTTATCGTTATACGGCATAGTAAAGTAAGCGGCAGGTACTACTGCGCTTGGTGCTATGCTGTCATCATCTAGGGCACTTGGATCAATACCGTTATTGGTTTGCGTCCCTTCTAAGCTCACATCTGGAATTACACCAATAGCAGCAACACTAAGTTGCTTATCTTTAAATAAAGTCATTAATGCAGGGTTGCGAGCAACAACAGACGCATCATCTGCGATAGATGCTTCACCTGCGTATGCACGGCCTAAACCTGACGCGTTTTGCTCTGCTAATTGAAACGCGGCTGCAAAACTATCAGCCGAAACAAATGCAAGCGAAGCTGCAATAAGAGTTTTAGAAAATTTCATTGTTGTGTCCTTAACCAAACAAGCGTTTGGGTATCTATGTGTTGTTATTAGGATTTTAAACTTGGCTACACTACCTTAATTTTTTATAAAAAACTGTAACAAAGCGACAAAAAACACCAAAAAACACGTTTTTTAACTACATTTTAACAACTATTTAAAACTCATCGGAGCAGAAATGTGTTATTAGAGCTTATACTCTAATTGTAATTAATTATCATTTAGATTGACTTGTAATTCCCTGCATTTTAAACTCATTACAAAATCACAAAGGAAGCAAATAGGTGATCATTTTACTTATTATTGCAGGGCTCATTTTTTGTGGCGCCAGTGTGTTTTGTTTTTATAAAGCAAACTATTGTGCCTGCACACAAGCCGGCCAATGCGATAACCCCGTAAACCATTACTGGTTAGGGGCCATGCTAAATGCATTAGTGTCGTTAGCTTTTTGCTGTATTGCACTGCATGTGCAGCAAGGAACATTATTATGGCTAACGTTAATGGCCAGTTGTTTTTTAGGCGCTTATATTTCTGCTAAGCGCGAAAAACTCAAGCGTTGTAAAAAAGCTAATTCAACAAGTGCTCTTTTAACAAACGAGCCAAATTAATTTGATAGTCGAGTGGCTTGATACTCGACACTATTTTAATACTTTGATCAGGTTCATTTAAGTCTAAGTCTTTAGGGGTGACGTGGTGCCCATGCTTAGCATTATAAAATAGCTTAACTTTAGGCTTGATGGGATTTGATTTATTGCCCTCGAGCACGAGAGCTAATCGCTCATTAGTTAATTTAACAATAGTGCCTACTGGGTGCACACCTAAACATTTAATAAAGTGCTGTACTAGCTCTGCATCAAATAGCTCTTTGTTAGCCAACAAATAACGCAGCGCATTAATGGGTTCATCCCCTTCTTGATGCGGTCTATCGGCTGTTAGCGCATCGTACACATCAACAATTGCCATAATGCGCGCTGGGCGGCTAAGCTTTTCAGCTGTAATACCACGCGGATAGCCTGAACCATCTAATCGCTCATGGTGGTTAACTATCATGTCGAGTATTAGGGGGGTAATGCCTTTTTCACCTTTAACCAAGCCTAAACCTTGAGCCACATGGCGTTTAATAATATCCATTTCGCTGCTAGTGAGTTTACTTGGCCTAGAAATAATCCCCTGCGGGAGTTTAGCTTGCCCTAAGTCGTGAAGTAACGCGCCCATAGCAAGCTGCTGCACGGCTTCTTCTTTGTATCCTAAATATTTAGCAAACACGGCGGTGAAAATAGCGCAGTTAATCATGTGGCGCCAATTGTAGCTATGTTTGTCTTTTATGCGGGTTAAAATGGTCATTGCGCTGGTATTTCTAAATACCGAGCTGACTATATCGTTAGCCATTTCATCAATCACCTTTAAATTAACCGACAACCCTGTGGTTACATCGCCATACAAAGCTTGCAGCTTGCGATTATGCTGCTCAAAGTTGATGCTGGCTTTGGCAAATTCTTGCTCAAGGGTAATCGCAGGTTTTACAACGGGTGGCTTTGTTTTACTGCTTGATGTGGTGCTCTCTTGTGAGGGCGCACTCTTAGGTTTGTACTTATCGGGTATGGCGGCATCGCCTTTGGTAAAGTCGATAAGCAGCTCTAAAACGCCTTCGGTTACTAAGCGTTTTATAATTGCCTGGTTTCGCACTAAGCCACTGGTTTTTATTTTTATACTGTTGAGCCCTTCATGCTGTTTGGTAACACTGTCAACAAACATACCTGGGGTGAGCTCTGAAATGGGTAACGCGATGAGCATGGCAGAAGCGTTTTCTACAATTAAATATGCCTACTAAATAGCATTGTTTAACCCTAAAAGTCTACTTTTTGAGTTGAGGGCAATACCATATAACTATAAAGGACTACTAAAATGAAGGTAGACGTAAACAGGAAAACAATAAAAAGCAAATGGCGCTCTTGCTAGGAATCGAACCTAGAACTTAGCCTCCGGAGGGCCACGTGATATCCATTTCACCACAAGAGCACATTTGTTGCCAAAACACTAACTCGCGATATCAATGCTTTAGCACTGGCAATAATAAAGAGATCTTTAAATAAATACCAGCATCATTGAGTTATATGCCTATAAATCAAACTGTTTTTGATAAAACACTTCACAACTAGCCAAAAACAAGCTATTTATTGGTATTCGATAAAAAAATAGTAACCGTTTGGCAACATGTTCTGAATGCTTACGGATTATATAGAGGATGTAATTATGAGTTTAATGTCGACTGAGCAAGTGGCTGAGTTTTTAGGTGTAAAAGCCGAGCGGGTAAAACGCCTTGCTCGTGAGAGCTTGCTTATTGCCAAGTCTGAAGATGAAAACGGTGAGCCCCAATTTGATGCTGACGAAGTAGCAAAGTACAAAGAGCTTGCCGCGCGTTTTGGCGGGCTTTAATCTTTTATCTCGTTTAATAACTTATTTAGCTGCGCGCGTAATGTGCTTGCCTTATTATTTATGTCGCGCTGCTCATACCACCCTATACACAACACAAAAAACACCACTTTAAAGTAACGTAGCTTGTTATAAGCGCAATAAAACTCACTGGGTATTGCTTGCTGGGCGCTATATTGCTCAAGCAAAGTGTGCTCTGCGTGCGCATTTAGCTCTAAGCTAACCGCAAGTGCCGCTAAATCAAAATACACGTCGTTTGTTTGCGCATATTCAAAGTCAATCAAATACATGCCACTTGAATTTACTATTAGGTTATCTTTAACTAAATCGTTATGACAAAAGCCACTGCTGTAGGGCATATCACTAATGGCGCTTAGCGTATCTTCAATTAAGCGGCTGTGCTGTTGATATATGTTGCTATTAGCGTAATACACAAGCTCTTTTGCAATATCCATTGGCTGTGTAGCTAGAGGGTAACTATGAACGCGTGCCAATTTTTCAACTAAGTCGATGCTGTAGCTATTAGTGGCAATATCGCCACAAATATAGCGAAATGCAGCTCGCCTGTTAGCCTTATCGAGCCAAATGGGTTTAGGGCAAACGTTATGCTGGCTAAGTGCAGTTTGGGCTTGTAGCCCTATTTTAGGCCAATGCGATTTGTAGCATTTTAATAAGTAGTTTTGCTGTGCAGTTTTTATTAGGTAATTGTCGTTACTTAAACCATTCACTAATTTAGTGGTTTGTAGCACGTGCTCAGGTGCCACAAACTCACTACATAACGCGGCAATATTTGGATTACGGTGCATGCGTTATAATTGCGCTAATGGCTTAGCTTGGCTTTGCTCGTACTCTTCGTACCAGGTTTTAAATCCCCACGCGGCCATAATAGTGTAAAAAATAAATAGCGCGAGCGTTGGGTAATAGCCTTTTTCGTAATACAAATACATAGAGGCCGCATCAATAACAATCCAATACAGCCAGTTTTCGAGTACTTTTTTAGCAACCAAATACGTGGTTACCACCGCAAAACAGGTTGTAAAGCTATCTAGGTAGGCAAAATCGGCGTGGGTGTAGTTTTGCATTACATAGCCAATAATAATGGCCGCTAAGCTCGTAGCGCCTATAAGAATGGCATGGCGTTGTGTAGACCATGAGGTAATACTAATATTATCTGCTTTGCCTTTGCGCCATACCATCCAGCCAAATACAGCCATGTACATGTAATAAAAATTGAGTAGCGACTCCATAAGCAGCGCGCCATTCCAGTACATTATGGTGTAAATAAGCGTGCTAAAAAAAGCGGCAGGCCAGCACCATAGGCTTTCTTTTATTGCCAGTAATAAATAAGCAATAGACAACCCTACCGCAATATATTCCCAATGCGACATTGCTGTAAAACCACTTAAGGTTTGTGTTAAAAAATCCATGTGTGCGGTTACCGTTTTTAATACACGTTAAATAAAGGCGATTACTCTGGAGATAAATCGCCAGATAAAAACTTACAAACAAAAATAGCCTTACCAAACTCTTCGTACGAGCGTTTAATTTCGGTGTTTAGCACTTGCATTACCAAATCGTAATCGCCAAAAATTTGCGTAGAAAGCGTATTGGTGATCACTTTTAAGTTGTCGTATTCGTTTAAACGGTCAATAAAGCCCTTAATAAACGGGATGTAATCTTGATGAAGTGGGTATTTACTGATCTCTACTGATAATTTCATTTTAAACTCTACTTTTAATTATTTGATTTCAACAAATCGTTCAATGCCAGTTCAATACAGTGTAAAATTACACTCACACTCAATTAGCTGAGCTTATTATGGCACGCAGAATAACCTATACATTTAAAAACCAACCGCGCGAAATTAACTTCGCAAAAGACAAATACCACGACATGTATCAAGCTATTGCCGCTGCCGAAGGTATTGATTTAACCAACTACTTAAACATGGTACGCCAAATAGAAATGACCTCAAAAGGCTCTTCGGCTGTACGTAACTTTCGTGACCAAGAATTTGCCCGTATGGGCTTTAGTGATATTTACTTTATTAAAGAATAAATATCACTTATTAACTATCGCTGGTACTCGTAACTTACGCGCGGTGTAATATTACACAGTAATTCGTAAGGGATAGTATCGGCGCAGTGGGCTATTTCTTCAACCGGAAGCTCCGGCCCCCACATTGTAACGCTGTCGCCTACTTTAACATTGTGCTCGTTTTCGCCTATATCAATGCTTATCATATCCATAGACACACTGCCTACAATACCGTAACGCTGCCCTGAAATCATAACCGGTGTACCTTCTTTGGCATGACGCGGATAGCCATCGCCATAACCCATAGCCACTACGGCTAATTGGGTTGGTTTATCACTTTGCCAACGGCCTCCGTACCCTACTCGCTCATGGGCGGCAACATCACGCACTGCAATCACCTTTGTGGTTAAACGCATGACCGGCTTTAAATTGTGTTCTTGCCCTGTGCAGTTTGCCATTGGCGACACCCCATAAAGCATAAGTCCTGGGCGTATCCAATCACCGTGTCCTGCTGGCCAAGCTATAATACCGGCCGAGTTTGATAAACAATGTGCTTGGTCTATGCCCTTTACAAGCGTATCAAATAAGCTAATTTGCTGTGCCGTTTTAGTATTGTGCGTATCATCGGCACACGAAAAATGGGTCATCAAATTAATGGTGCTTTTAGCATTGGGTGTGCGCTGCAAGCGGCTATAAAATGCGTCAAACTGCTCAGGTGCTATGCCTAATCGGTGCATGCCGGTGTTTATTTTTAGCCAGCAAGTAATTGGCGCATCTAAGGTGGCATTTTCTATTGCTGCAAGCTGGTTTTCGTCGTGCACAATAGTTTGAAAATTATTAGCCAATAAAATAGGTAAGTCGGCTTTATTAAAAAAACCTTCAAGCAGCACTATTGGCTTTGTTAAACCGCCGGCGCGCAGTGCGAGGGCTTCATCAATTCGGGCAACAGCAAAAGCATCAGCACTATTTAAGTGCTGGGCAATTTTTACTAAACCATGCCCATACGCATTGGCTTTTAATACCGCCATTATTTTGCTATTTGGCGCAAAACGTTTTACCTGCGATAAGTTATGCGCAAGGGCGGTTAAGTTAATTTCGGCTGTGGCTAGGCGCATTAGTATTCATCATCAACTGCTGGCCCCGCGTAATTATCAAAGCGAGAAAATTGCCCTTGGAAGGTTAAGCGCACTTTACCAATTGGGCCGTTACGCTGTTTACCTATGATGATTTCGGCGATGCCTTTTTCTGTACTGTCTTCGTTGTATACCTCATCACGGTATATAAACATGATTAAATCGGCATCTTGCTCTATCGAACCCGACTCACGTAAATCTGAGTTAATTGGGCGTTTATCGGCACGTTGCTCTAGCGTACGGTTTAGCTGCGAAAGCGCAATAACCGGGCACTGTAACTCTTTAGCGAGCGCTTTTAATGAACGCGATATTTCGGCAATCTCTAAAGTACGATTATCTGATAAACTAGGTACGCGCATTAACTGAAGGTAATCGACCATGATCATACTAATACCACCGTGGTCGCGCGCTATACGTCTTGCACGTGAACGCACATCGGTAGGTGTAAGCCCCGATGCATCATCAACATACATTTTGCCTTTTTCCATCAACAGCCCCATAGTTGATGAAAGGCGTGCCCAATCGTCATCATCTAGCTGGCCAGTACGTACCTTAGTTTGGTTAATACGACCAAGTGATGCCAACATCCTCATCATAATTTGTTCAGAGGGCATCTCTAATGAGTAAATAAGCACAGGCTTGTCTTGCGTCATTGCGGCGTGCTCAGCAAGGTTCATCGCAAAGGTGGTTTTACCCATTGAAGGACGTGCTGCAACAATAATTAAATCAGAAGGCTGCATACCTGCTGTCATTTTATCTAAATCAGCATACCCAGTGCTTACACCGGTTACACCGTCTTGCGGCGACTGGTATAGCTCTTCGATTTTATCGACGGTTTTTTCAAGAATGTTATGAATGCTTTGCGGGCCTTCGGTACTTTTTGTACGTTGCTCAGCAATTTTAAATACTTTACTCTCGGCAAAGTCTAATAAGTCGTGGCTGGTGCGCCCTTCTGGGTTAAAACCAGCTTCGGCTATTTCATTAGCTACGCCAATCATTTCGCGTACTACCGCGCGCTCACGCACAATATTGGCGTATGCATCGATATTCGCAGCACTTGGGGTGTTTTTAGCTATTTCGGCCAAATACGCAAAGCCACCAATGCCTGCTAGTTGGTTATTTTTTTCAAGACTTTCTGAAATTGTGATTAAATCTATCGGATCGCCCACTTCAGCAAGCGCGGTCATGGCTTCAAAAATAAGCTTATGGGTGCGGGTATAAAAGTCCTGCGCAACAACCAGCTCTGCTACGCGGTCAAAAGCTTGGTTATCAAGCATTAAGCCACCTAAAACAGATTGTTCAGCTTCTATTGAATGGGGAGGAACTTTAAGGGTATCGACTTGCTTATCTGGTTTGGCCATAACTTCACAGTACTAAAATTGAATGGCTCTATTCTATCGACTTGGCGGGGCTGTGCAAATAGCAAAGCAGGAAATCTTTTCCTGCTTTTTGTAATCATTAGCGTTATTTAGTTCGCAGCTCAATTCGCCCGCTTATAGTATCCATTTCAACACTTGCGTTGCCACCATTGGCACTAAACTCTAAATCACTAGAAGGGCCATATTTAGCTTTAGTAACTTTATCGCTGGTAACTTTATTAATAATTTTACCGTTGGCGTGCGCTTTAATCTCAAACTGAGCCGACACGCTTTGCGGGAAGTAAAAATCAGCATCACCACTTACCGACTCATAGCGAACATCAGCCCCTTTTAGCAACTCACTGATGTGTATTTCAGCTTCGCCGTTTACAGTATTAATACGTAAGCTTTTTATGCTCGATAATGTAAAATCGATATCGCCATTTACGTTTTCTAATCGTACGTCGTTTGCGGTTGTGCTTGATTTAATATCGCCATTTACGGCACTAAAACGCAGCTCGCCACTTGATTGCCTATCGTTAATTTCACCGTTTACGGTTTCAAATTGAATATTGCCGTTTAAGTTCTGTGCGTTTACATCGCCATTTACGGTGCTTAATTTAACAGTGCCGCTAATGTCATCTACCGTAATTTCACCATTAACAACATCAACCTCAGCGCCTTTTTTAAGTGTTTTTGCAGTCACTGACACATTTACGCCAGCAAATTCTAAGCGACTGCTTTTTGGCATAAATACCGTTAAGTTAGAGCCATCTCCATTGTTACCCCACCCCAAATTGCGTGGCATTTTTACTATAAATTCGGTTTTATCGCCTGTCGTTTTAAGCTCAAATCCTTCGGCCTTGTCATCAAGCTCGCCTGAGACTTTAAATTCGTTTTTATCCCAGCCGGTTATGTTTACATCGCCACGTTGGTTTTCAATAAAAATAGTGCCGCCGCTTGGCACCTCTATTTGCTTATCTATTTTTTCGCCCGCTAAAACGCTCAGTGGTAATAGGCTTAGCCCAAGTAAAATTGCTTTCATGTTATTCCCCTATATTTGCTGCCAACGCGGTGCATGCACCTTGTTAATTAAGTCGAGTTGTTGCTGGTAAACTTGCGCCAACATGGTCAGTAATGCCTGATTTTGTGGCTCGTTTTCAAGTGCCTGTTTAATTGCTTGCTCTGCTTCTTCAAGCTCTTGTAACTGTGCTTGCCAGTTATTGGTAAGTGCATCCTGGTTTTTGTACTGCACTAATAAACTTTGCTTTTGCGCTTTAAAATAATCGCTCATAGCAGCCACTTGGCTTGGCTCGTTATTGCTCATAAATATATTTATTGCTAATAACGCCGCTGCACTGCACGCAGCAATAGCGCTCAATTTAGGCCATAATGGCGCTTTAACAGCAGGTGGCTTAGCTGTAACTATGGCGTGCTCAATGCCCTGCCAAAGTGCTTTATTGGGCGCTATGTCTTTATTTAAATTGTTTAAAGACTCGTTTAAGTAGTCATCAAAACTTTGTTTACTCATACTCGTACCACTCTTGTAATAACTGCCTTGCACGATGATATTGCGACTTACTCGACCCCACTGCCATTCCCAATTGCTGGGCTATTTCTTCGTGGCGGTAGCCTTCAATGGCATATAAAACAAACACCATGCGGGCGCGCTCTGGTAGGCGAACAATTAATTTATCTAACCCATTTAATCCTTTACAACTTTGCGCGCTTTGCTCATCCATACCGCTTTGTTCTATGCTCACAACTTTGTTTAACCAGCTTTTGTGCTTGCGTACATAACTAATCGCAATGTTGCTTGCTACGCTATATAGCCAAGTAGAAAATTGTGAGCGCCCGTCAAACTGCGCTATTTTATGCCACACCTGCACAAACACCTCTTGGGCGGCATCTTCAGCGTGCGCTTCATCGGCCAATAAGCGCAAACATAAACCGTAAACACGCTTTATATGCAGCTCATATAATGCTTTATAAGCATTTTGATCCCCCGCTTTAACACGCTCAATGAGTGCAAGGTCGCATAGGGGCGTGTGCTCGGGTTTTGTGTGTAACATCCGTGATGTCGCCTTTTAATTATTTTTATTTAAAAACGTGTATTAATGAGTGTATTGATTACTAAGACGCAAAGACAGACAAGAAAGGTTTAAACTAATAATAAAAATAGTTAAATAATTTTATATAGAGCTATTAGATGGGTATTAAAGAGGAATTTTAGATACAAAAAAGCCGCGCTAAAAGCACGGCTTTTTGGGCTTAATTAAAAATTAAGCTTCAGCAATAACGATTACTTTAATAGTAGCTGTTACGTCTGAGTGTACTGCGATTGCAACGTCGAATTCGCCAGTTTCACGGATAGTACCGTGAGGTAAACGAACTTCTGATTTAGCAACTTCAACACCAACAGCTGAGATAGCGTCAGCGATGTCACGAGTACCGATTGAACCGAATAGCTTACCTTCGTCACCAGCTTTAGATACTAAAGTAACTTCTGCTAATGCTTCTAGTTTGTCAGCGCGTGCTTGTGCTGCAGTTAACTGTTCAGCGATTTTCGCTTCTAAGTCTGCGCGACGAGCATCAAACGTTTCAATGTTTGCTTTAGTTGCAGGAACTGCCTTACCTTGCGGGAAAAGGAAGTTACGTGCGAAGCCAGATTTAACAACAACCTGGTCACCTAGGCCACCTAGGTTAGCGATCTTATCTAGTAGAATAACTTGCATGTTTCTACACCTTTTAAAAACTGTTAATCCGCTGCTTACTTATGTAAGTCAGTGTATGGAAGAAGGGCTAAGTAGCGAGCACGCTTAATAGCAGTTGCTAGCTGGCGCTGGTATTTAGCGCTAGTACCTGTAATACGGCTAGGTACGATTTTGCCACTTTCTGTAACATAGTTTCTAAGAGTAGCTAGATCTTTGTAATCGATTTGTTGTACGCCTTCCGCTTTAAAGCGGCAGAACTTACGACGTCTGAAATAACGTGCCATGAGATTAATTCCTCAAATAATTCTTTCTATATGCTGAGCATGCAAAACCAATTGGCTAAGGCCGTTACGACCTTCGTGGCGATTTAAAAAACCACTCACTTGCAATGCCTGCCCAACGTGCAAATGTTGAGTCTGTTGTTGCATTTGCTTACCACTGGCAACAACCTGAAGCCTAACGTAACTATTACGGTTAAGATCTGCTTCGGTTTGCATCGATTTATGTTCTACAACAAAAATACAATGCGGTATGCCTGCAGGGCTTTGGCTAAACTTGGGTGTTTTACAAACAACCCCCGATATAACCAGCTGATTCATATATGGGCTAACCATTACACTAACTGCTGACTACGTGCCATGCTAGGACTCAAAACAATTAAGCAGCTGGTGCTTCTTTCTTCTCTTCTCTTGCAAGAGGAGACGCTTCAGTTACTGCATTTTTAGTACGCATAACTAAGTTACGAAGCACTGCATCGTTGTAGCGGAAAGTAGTTTCTAGCTCGCTGATTACTTCAGTAGGTGCTTCAACGTTCATAAGAACATAATGAGCTTTGTGAAGCTTGTTGATTGGGTAAGCCAGTTGACGACGGCCCCAGTCTTCAAGACGGTGGATAGTACCACCAGCTTCAGTGATAGAACCAGTATAACGTTCGATCATACCAGATACTTGCTCACTCTGATCAGGGTGAACCATGAATACGATTTCGTAATGACGCATGGATATTCCTTACGGTTAATAGAGCCTTCTACCGTTTCGGCCGGTCGGTTTAAGGCAAGGAATTAATAGTGTAAAAGCCGAAATTAGCGCGCATTTTACGCTTAGATGGATAATTAAGCAAGCAGGTTTTTTAAGCTTTGATAGATAAGTGTTAAAGCTATCAGCTATCAGCTATCAGCTATCAGCTATCAGCTATCAGCTATCAGCTATCAGCTATCAGCTATCAGCTATCAGCTATCAGCTATCAGCTATCAGCTATCAGGCTGATATTAATATGCATTCGCTTTATAACAACAAGCAGAATTACGATAAATGCGTTGGGTTTGTTGACGCAAAGCTTGCTTGCGTAAAAAGCGCAGCTTTTAATTACTTACCCCCTCCATTTGCGCCTAAAATATAAACATTTACTCAAACCTAAAGCCGTGCAATTATTAAGCAACACATTATTTAATAAGGATATTTATGAAGCTCTTACTATCATTTGTATTTGCACTTACTTTTAGTACCTCTTTTTTATGCCACGCAGACACTGCTACAACCGACATAACCGTTGGTAAAAAAGTCATTTTACAATCAAAAATACTTAACGAAGACAGGCCTATCAGAATTTTCATACCTGACAATGTAAAAGACGATCAGCCGCTTTATGTTATTTATTTACTAGATGGTATTGAGCACTTTCATACGGCGTCAGGTGTTATAAAATCCTTAGTTGATTACGAGCAAATACCTAATGCCATGCTTGTTGGTATTGATACAACTAACCGCGTGCGTGATTACTTACCTAAAGTAGAAGGTGAGCCTAAAACTGAGTTTCAAACCTTTGTAAAAAATAAATGGCCCGATGCTGGGCAAACCGGCAATTTTTTAAAGTTTGTGTCTGACGAGCTCATGCCCTATATAAACAGCAATTACTCAACTAACGGCTACAGCACCTTAATTGGTCACTCTAATGCTGGTACATTAGCGCTTTACACTTTAGTTAATCAGCCTGAATTATTTAACAACTACATAGCTATAAGCCCAAATAGTTGGTGGAGTGATGAAGAGTTAAAAAATAATATTATTAAATACACTAAAAACCCTAAAGGTACTCAAGAGTTATTTATTAGTGTAGCGAGTGAAGGCGCACGTTTTTATACAGGCGCATTAAATACGTTAGTAAATTTAGAGCAACAAATGCCCACACAGCTAAAATGGGAATATAAGCATTACCCTACATTTACTCATATGGGCACTATACTGCCAGCCCTTAGCGATAGCCTAATTCACTTATTTAGTGACCTAATTTTTAAAGTGACTGACGAGCACGGAAAATTTGCCGATGTATCACTTATCACAGGTTACTACCAAGCACTGAGCGATAAGTACGGATTTGAGCTTAAAATTCCACAAGATGTGTACGTAGAGTTTGCCCACAGGCAGCAAAAGTTTGATAACACTAAAAAAGCGATAACTACACTTAAACACTTTACTCGTGATTACCCTAATGCTGCTTACTCCCACATGCGGTTATCGCAAGGGTACACGGCTGACAAACAGTTTAAAGAAGCTGTTGCTAGTATGAAACACGCACTAAAACTTGCTAAACAAAATTCGCGCGACCCACTGTTAATTGATGCACTACAAGATATGGTAAATGAAGCCCAAGCCAATTTGTAACTGATTTAACGCAAAGCGCTTTTTAACTAACGATAGTAATTACGCGCTACGCTCGTCGCGTCAGCAAGCTAAACGCCTACAGGTAAAATTAAGCTCAGTGTTAAACTTTGCATGTAGACGCTGAGCTTGCTCGCGTGAAAAGCGCAGCTTTTAATCTGTTTAAAGCCACTTAAAAACAAAAAACCGATGTTTAAACTAAACATCGGTTTTTCTTTGCTGGAAGTTAACAGCTGATAGCTAAAAACTAACTACTTTACTTTATACGTTGGGTTTCGCTTCGCTCTTCCCAACCTACGTTATTTGCCTATCGCTTCTTTGGCGAACAGGTGTTTTATTGGGCCTAGGTTATCAACGAGTGACAGCCCGACTCCACGTATCAGCTTTTTAACCGGGTTGGCTCCTTCAAATAACTCTTTAAGCCCTTGCATCATGGCTATGTGCTTTTGCGCGTCGAGCTTGCGGGTGCGCTCGTAATCGCGAAGTGTGCGGGTGCTCGCAAACTCTTTACTATCACTTGTCAGTAGCTCAATTAAATACGCGGCGTCTTTTAGGCCTAGGTTCATACCAAGCCCTGCAAGTGGGTGAATGGTGTGCGCTGCATCGCCCATTAATACCACTTTGCCGCTTACCCATTGCTGGGCGTAGCGCATTTTAAGTGGAAATGCTGCGCGTTTACTTTGCACTTCACACAGCCCGCATTGGCCATCTATGGCTGCCATTACAGCTTTATTAAAAGTAGTGTCGTCCATTGCTAACAATTCATCGCAATGGTTAGGGCTGGTAGACCACACAATAGAATGGGTGTTGTCATCGCTAAGTGGTAAAAATGCTAATGGTCCAGTTGGTAAAAACACTTGGCGTGCGGTGTTTGCGTGTGGCTCTTTGGTTTTAACCGTAGCAACCAATGCATGATGGTCGTAATCTTTAAAGCTTAGCGCCATATTAAATTGTTTACGAATAGCCGAATTTGCGCCATCGGCCGCCACCAGCAGCTTAGCAATAATAGGCTCGCCGCTTTTAAGGGTTATAAATACGTCGGACTCACTTTGGTGTATTTGTTGATACTCAGTATCAAACATCAGTGTGGCAGTGGGGTGTTGCTCTAGCTCTTTTATAAGTGCAAAACGAATAATATCGTTTTCAACTATATGGCCTAAGTGTTCAAGCTCAAGTTGCTCGTTATTAAAGGTTATTTTACCAAAGCTGTCGGCATCGCGTACGTCCATATGCGTATATGCACACGCTCGTTCTGCCATTATGTGTGGCCATACGTTTAATTGCTCAAACAGGTTTTGGCTTGCAATACTCAGCGCACTTACGCGCAAGGCATATTCATCACTTGGCGGTAATTGCTTTGGCGCGGCGTCTAGCACCACAACACTTACATTGGCTTTAGCGAGTCCTAACGCGAGTGTTAAGCCTACGCAGCCACCACCCACTATACAAACCTGTGCTTGCTTCATAAACGTGTACCTTGTTTAACTTGCCCCATTAGCTGCTTGGCCAACGGTGCTTTTAATGCGGGAAATAAATCCATTGAGAAAAGCCCAATGCTGCGCCCAAGCGCTAATACCCGTGACGAGTTTGAAAAAAGCCTAACCAGTGCGTCGGTTAAACTCATTACGGTATTTATATCGCTGCTACGCTTTTGTGAATACTCACGGGTAAACGCATAACTGCCTAACTCGTTTTTACTTGTTGCAATTAAATTACTAAGTACTTGTACATCACGCAGGCCTAAATTAAAGCCCTGCCCTGCAATGGGGTGAATAGCATGAGCAGCGTTACCAATGACTACCGTACGATGCGCTGTTAATGATTCAGCTTGGCCATATACTAGCGGGTAGCTTGTGCGTGTGCCCACTTTTGTAAATTGCCCTGCCCGATAACCAAATGCACTTTGCAGCGCGTTTAAAAAATCATTTTCGTTTAAGACTGTATGCTGATCAACGTGCTGTTGCTTCATGCACCACACTAACGAATAACGGCTATTGCTCATTGGTAAAAGTGCCATAGGGCCGTGCTCGGTAAAGCGCTCATACGCATGGTTGTTATGCCCGCCTGCTACTTCAACATTGGCTATAATAGCGCCTTGTTCATAGGGCTGAGTATTAAAGCCTAAACCCTGTAAGTTACGGGTTGGAGATTGCGCACCATCGGCAATAACCAGTAGCTTAGTATTAAGTTGCTCGCCGCTTTGTAAAGTAACCTCATTACTGTTTAGGCTTTGCTTAATAGCGCTTACGCTATCGGGGCAATAAAGTGCAATACTCGCTTGCGTTAAACGCTGATACAGTGCGCGGCCAAACGGGTTTACCTCAACCACGTAACCTAATGACGGTTTAGCAAACTCGTCGCAACTAATATGTGCTTTACCAAAGTGACCACGATCCGACACGCTTACTTTTTTTATTGCTGCTGTGTATGGCGCACGTGGCTCAAATAAATTTAACTGCTGTAAATACTCAACCGACTGCTGTGCAAGGGCAATACTTCTGTCGTCAAAACTTGGGTGGTAATCGCCCGTTACTTGGTTTGCCTCTACTACCGCAATAGTGAGTGAAGGGTTTGTTTTAGCAATGCTTAGCGCACAACTTGCCCCTGCAAGCCCGCCCCCAATAACAACGACATCAAACTGCTTAGACACTTTATTTCTCCAAGCTTATGCGCTTTTTGCACTTTGCATAAGTGCTTCTATATCGTTTATGGTTTTAGGCACACTCAGGGTGAGGTTTTCATGCCCTGACTCAGTAATAAGTAAATTATCTTCGATACGAATACCAATGCCTTTATATTGCTGCGGTGCGTTTGAATCTTCACTAATGTAAAGCCCAGGCTCTATGGTTAAAACCATGCCTGGCTCAAATGCGCGCTCAACGTTGTTTTGTTTGTAATCGCCTACATCGTGAACATCAAGGCCTAACCAGTGGCCAAGGCCGTGCATGTAATATTCTTTACAGGCACCTTTTGCCATTAACTCATCAAAGTCGCCGGTTAAAATACCTAAATCAAGTAAACCTTGAGTCATTACTTCCATTGCACGTTTATTCGCATGCGACATAAACCCGCCGGGTTTAACTTCTTCAAAAGCCACTTTTTGCGCTTTAAGTACAATGTTATAAAGCGCGGCTTGAGGTTCGCTAAACTTGCCATTTACAGGAAAGGTACGCGTAATATCAGCCGCGTAACCTTGTAACTCACACCCTGAGTCAATTAATACTAGGTCGCCATCTTTTAGCACATTGCTATTTTGCGTGTAGTGCAAAATATTAGCGTTATCGCCACTACCAACAATGGTGCCGTACGCAGGATGCGGCGCTCCGTTCATTGCATAATGATGATGCAGCTCTGCCTCTAGCTGAAACTCTGTAGCACCAGGGTGCGAATAACGCATTGCACGCATATGCCCACGGGCACTTATTTCGCAGCCTTCACGCATAATGTTTACTTCGCTTGGCGATTTAAACAAGCGCATTTCGTGAATAAGAGCACGCACATCTTTTATAGTACTCGGTGCCTGATAGCCTTTTTTAGGCGCGCTACGAAGTGTGTTTAACAAGGTAAATACTTTGGTATCAAAACTTGGGTAAGCGCCTTGTGCATAAAATAAAATCTGCTGACCGTTAACCAAATCTAATAATTGTTCAGTTAGCTCACTTAATGCGTAAGTTTCGTCGAATAAGTACTCATTTTTAGCTTTTTCGAAGCCAATTCTGCGGCCGTGCCAAATTTCGGCCAGTTTATCTTTATCAAGACAAAATAACGTACTTGGCGTATCGCTGTTATTGCATAGCACTAAAACGGCATCGGGTTCGTTAAAGCCGGTTAAGTAAAAAAAGTCGCTGTCTTGTCTAAATGCATATTCCGTATCGCGGCTACGAGTTACTTCACTGGCCGCAGGAATAATGGCCACACTGTTTGCATCCATTTTCGCAAGTAAACGCTCACGGCGTGCTTTAAATTCTGACTTTTGTATTTCAACCATGCTTTAACAACCCGTTTTATTTAGATTAATGTAGTGTTTTTTTAGGTGCTTTTTCTTTGCCAAGCTCGGCAAAACAAAGCAATGCCGATACACGTACATATTCAATCACTTCATGCAGGGCTTGGCTGTCTTCTTCGGTTTCGTCAAACATGGTATCTAGGCGTGTAATTTCGCTAAAATCGCTAATAACTTCTTTTACATCTGCCGATAACTTACCGTAATCTTTTTGCTTTAAACCAAATCCAAGCATAAACCCTGCAACCCATGATACGAGGCCATTGGCTTGATCGATGAGTGTTTCATCATCGCTTGGTAAAAATAAATCGAACGCAAAAGCTTCATCGTTAAAACTTGCTACCACTTGCTTATAAATGGTGCCGAAAAACTGCTTTAGGTCGTTGCTAAACGCTTGGCCATCATTAAATACATCGCTTAATAAGCCTAAGTATTCTTTGTCATCAATACTTAAACCACACGCTAGTAATCCGCTAATTACGCCGTGCGCTTCTGCCGGTGAGACAAAAATTTCGTTTTTTTCTAAAAGCAGCTGGGCTTTTTGGTAATCTGGTAAGTCGCTCATGTTTATATCTTCGCTTTGCTAGTTAAGGCAATGCTACCACTCGATAAAAAGCAACTCCAATTAATTGTATGATCCTGCTCAAAAAGTAGCATGATAAGTAAATAGCGAGTTACCAGCGGGCAAAAACTGCTCGAACGGTTCAATTTTTTACGTTTGGGGTTTAAGGAATGGATTATGTCTTATATACTGAACTTGTTCCCTGGGGTGCCGGAGTTTGGTTAAGTCCCTGAGCCGATAAATTTTATACCAGGATTTCTGTTCGTCTACTATTGTGCAAGCTCGGCATGTACCGAGAAGCCTACGGTAGACCGCAGCTTTCCGCCCTGAAACCTTCTGGTTTCAGGACTGACGCCGGACACCGCACACTTGGGGAACACTTTTCTTATTTTTCTGTTTTTGCATTTTTTGCTACACCCCTGTTTTTAAATACCCTTTATTACCTTTATAAATTTTTAGCAAAAAAAAGCTGCAATTGATATTAATCAACCACAGCTTAGTCCTAGAACACATTTCGTTATTTATCTAAACCAGCTTTGAAAACGCTCCATCAGCATATAGTTTACTGGCACTAATATAAGCGTAATAAACGTAGCAAACACAATACCAAAGCCAAGGCTTACTGCCATTGGAATTAAAAACTGTGCTTGTGTAGCCTTTTCAAATAGTAGCGGCATTAAACCAATAAAGGTGGTTAAACTTGTTAGCATTACTGGGCGAAAACGTGCAGCCCCTGCAAGTTTAACCGCATCAATAATTTTGCCGCCTTCACTGCGTTTTTTATTAATAAAGTCGACCAACACAAGTGAGTCGTTAACCACCACACCAATAAGTGCCAACATACCAAGTAAGCTCATAATGGTTAACTCCATCCCCATAACCCAGTGCCCTATTACAGCGCCTATCATGCCAAACGGAATAACGCTCATTACAATAATTGGCTGCATGTACGATTTAAGCGGTATCGCTAATAGTGAGTAAATAATAAAAAATACAAATAACAATGCCCAAGCAAGCGAGCCAAACGACTCTCTTTGCTCTTTAGCTTCACCTTCTAGCTTGTAATCAACACCTGGGTATTGCTGCATTAATTCATCTAAATACTCAGTTAGGTCGGCTTGCAGCGCGGTCATGTTGGTATTGCTTTTTTCTATGTCGGCAGTCACGTTAAGTGTGCGGTAGCGGTCTATTCGGTTAATCGTAGATGGGCTTTGCCCTGCAATTAATGTGGCTACATGCGAAAGTGGCACCGAGCCGCCCGTGGGCGTAGTAATAAGTATATTTTGTAAGTCGGCTACAGAGCGGCGCTCTTCAATAGGTAGGCGTACCATAACACGTACATCGTCACGCCCGCGTTGAATACGCTGCACCTGCGAGCCAAAAAACGAGTTACGTACTTGGTTTGCTACATCAACTCGGTTTAATCCCAAAGCAAAGCCTTGCTCGGTAAGCTCTATTTGCAACTCTTCTTTACCATCAGACATGCTATCGGCAATATCAAATACGGTTGGGTAAGTACTTAAGCGCGCTTTAACGCTTTCGGCAATTTTTTGTAACGTATCGAGCGATGTACCACTTAGCTGCACATCTATAGGGTCTGAGCTGCGTCCTATTTCGGCCCTAAAGGTTACGCTTTCGGCGCCAGGAATAATCCCTATTAAATCTCGCCACTCACTTACCAGCTCGCGTGAGCCAATGTCTGAGTCGCGGCTCTCTGCAGGGGTTATTTCAAAGCGCACACTGCCTGAGTTAGACACGCCGCCACGGCCACCGGTTGAGGCTAAAATATTTAATATAACGCTTTCGCCGGTATCTTCATCGCGGTATTTGTCTTGCAATAACTGCGCTTTTTGCGACATATCCATTACATACTTATTGGTAACTTCAAACGGCGTGCCTGTTGGCAAGGTTAATGTTACTCGTACGGTTTCGCTTGGGATACGCGGAAAAAATACAAACTTAGTCCAACCACTGGTTATTAAAGTTAAAATTATAAAAAACACACCAACAAACAAACTCACCGTCGCTAATTTATAGCGCAATGCTTTAGCTAAAATAGGCTGATAGTATTTTAAAATAGCGCTTTCAAATCCGTCTGCAAAACGCTGCTGAAGTACTTCAAGCTTTGATGATTTTGTTTTTTGATTACGTAGTTTTATGTACTTTAAATGTGCTGGCAGCACAAACTTAGACTCAATTAACGAGAACAGTAATACCGGAATAACCACCACCGGAATTTGTGCAAACAAGGCGCCCCGTGCGCCTTCAATAAACGCTAAAGGTAAAAAGGCCGCTACGGTTGTTAGTACCCCAAAGGTAACTGGTGTTGCAACTTCTTGCGTGCCTAAAATGGCAGCTTGTTCGCCCGACTCTGCGGTTTTTAAATGAGTATAAACGTTCTCCCCCGTTACTATGGCGTCATCCACCACAATACCCAGTACTAAAATAAAGCCAAATAAGCTCATAATATTAAGGGTTACACCAAAGATAGGCATCGCAATAAATGCGCCCATAAACGAAACAGGAATACCAATAAACACCCAAAATGCGATGGCTGGGCGTAAAAATAGAGTTAGCAAAGCCAGTACCAAAATGCCCCCTTGAAGGGCGCTGCTGGTTAGCGTAGCAATACGGCTTTTTACAACTTGAGAGTCGTCATCCCAGTAACTTAATTCAAAACCTTGTGGTAACGAGCTTTGCTTGGACTCTATGTAGTTTTTTACATCATCTGCGACATCTATCGCACTTTGCGGCCCTATGCGGTATACATCTATAAAGGCGGCTTGTTTACCATTAAAGCGTGTACGTACTGGGGTCTCTTCAAAGTCATCATTAATGTTTGCTATATCACCTAAGCGTATTACTGTACCGTCGCTCTGATTTTTAACTACAATGTTTGCAAATTCATCTTTTCGGTAAGCTTGCCCTTTTGAGCTTATAAGTACATCGCCCCCTTCTGTTTTTAAATTACCAGCCGAAATATCAGAGCTCGACTTAGCCACAGCGGTAGATATTTGCGCAAGGGTTAAGTTGTATTGGCGTAGTGTATCTTGGCTTACTTCTATGGCGAGCTCGTAATCGCGTACACCACTTAGCTCAACCTGCGTTACATTCGGAAGGCGTAAAATATCGTCGCGTACTTGCTCGGCGTATTCTAAGGTTTCTTTTTCACCGTAATCGCTCGCTACGGTAACAGCTATTACTTCGCGTTTTCGTTCGGCAAGCGCCACAATAGGCTTTTCAGCATCGGCCGGAAAAGTGTTTATAGCATCTACACGGCTTTTTATATCGGCTAATAACTCGCGCGGGTCGTAGCCACTTTCTACTTCTATGGTCACCGACGCAGAGCCCTCTGATGAGCGGCTAGAAATTTGCTCTATACCTTCTAAATCTTGAACGGCTTCTTCTATTCGAATGGTAACCCCTTGCTCTACATCCTCAGGGGTTGAGCCGCGCAAAGTAACGCTTACACTTATGCGATCTGTTTCAAACGATGGAAACACCTCAAGCGGTATTTGACTCGATAAACTAAATAAACCCGATAGCAGTAACGTAATAAGCAATAAATTGGCTGCTACATGGTTTTTTGTAAACCAAGCAATCATGGCTTATCTCCTTGTGCAGCGCGGCGTTTTTGTATTAGCTCTTCAACACTAATTCCCATTTCTTGCGCTTTTTTTTCTAGCTGCTCACGCGATGGACGCTTACCTTTGCCTGCGCCATTTGGGCCTTTTGCTCGCATATTTTGCGTATCGGTTTCGCCTAAAATGCTTACTGCTGTGCCTGAACTTACTTGCCCAAGCGGTGTAATTACTAACTTATCGCCTGCATTAAGGCCTGTTTTTACCATAGCTTGTGTAGCATTTTGCCATGCAAGCGTAATGTTTTTACGCTTTAGCAGCCCCTCTTCAACCACATACACGTAGCTGCCTTGATAAATAGTACTATTAGGGATTATTAACGCATCAGGCACTGTTTTACCGCTAATTTGCGCAGTGATGTATTGCCCAATTTTAATTGGGTATTGGTTATTAGCCGTGGCTTTGTAAGGGTCATTTATTTGCGCAACAATATACAATTGCTGTGCACCTTCATCGATAGCGCCTTCAGTACGTATTATTTGCCCTTGCCATGTTTGCTCGCCCACTAAGTCAGATTTAAACTTAACGAGTGAGCCGGCTTGGTTTTTACTGCCATCTCTGTATTGCTCTGGCAAACTAATATACGAAAGGTCTTTATTTTTAATTGGTAAGCGCACTTCAACGCTGTCTATGGCATAAATAGTTGCAAGTTCTGTGTTTTCGCTTACCACTTGGCCAAGGTCTACATTACGACTAAGCACACGCCCAGCGTAAGGCGCTGTAATTTGGGTACGCTCTAAATCAAGCTGTGCTTTTTCAAGTGCGGCTTGTGCTGAAAGTACTTGTGCTTGTGCAGCCGCTAGTTGGGGCTCGCGAAGTACTAAGCTGTTCGCTTGAGATGAGCCGCCTAAACGCTTCCAATCAGTAATTGCTTGTTGGCCGCGGGCTTTTTCTTCTAACAAACTTTGCTCTGCAGTAAGTAATGCTGCTTGCGCCGATTTAACCTCAGCCTGATGATCTCTATCGTCTAGCTGTAGCAGTACATCGCCTTTTTCAAAAAAACCGCCCTCTCTAAAATCATCACTTACTTTATTAATTTGCCCAGATGCTTGAGCAACTAACAAACTTTGAGTACGCGGCTTTACCGTGCCATAGCTATCGATAAAAATTAAGTAATCTTGTGGCTCAATCTTTTTTACCGATACGCTCACCGTGGCTTTAGGAGGTGAGCCAAAACGTTTTGCTTCAGGTGGATTACCCTTAATAAACATAACAATTAAAATGGTGGCCACCACCACTACGGCTGGGATTAAAAGTTTTGCTGATTTAGTTTTCATCGTTATTGCTCTTAGGTTCGCTTGTTGGGGCGTTAAAATCGCCGCCAAGGGCAACGTATAGGTTTATTCGGTTAGCAATTAGCTGGTTTTTTGTTTCAATGAGTGAGCTTTGCGCATCAAAAGAGCGCGACTGGGCATCAAGCACAGTAGTGTAAGTTACTAAGCCGCTTTGGTACTGCTCAAACGACAGTTGCTCTGCTGCAAGGGCGTTTTCTTGCGCCTCTAGCGTGCTTTTATAACTGGCTTGCAAGGATTGCTGCTGAGTAATTGCGTTTTCAACATCGCTGAATGCATCGTACAAGGTATCTAAATATGCTTGTTCTTGTTTTTGTGCATTTAAGCGTGCAATTTCTTCATTTGCTTTTAGCTGGCCACCATTAAATATTGGCGCAGAAATACTGCCTAATAAAGACCACGCTAAGCTTGATGGCGAGAATAAATCGCTCACTCTATCGGTGCTATCACTCACGCTTGCTGATAAGTTTAAACTAGGGAAACGCTGTTTATGTGCATAGGCTAGGCCTGCATCGCTTACTAATAGCTGGTACCAGCTTGCGCGCAATTGAGGCTTGCGTGTAATTAGCTCAGAGGGAATACCGGTATTAATTGGCGAAAGAAAAACTGGCAGTTCAACCTCTGCTGATATATCGCCTTTGGGGTAGCCGCCTAATAAGCGCTCTAAAGAACGCGACGCGCTTACAAGCGTGGCTTGTTGATTAGCAATACGCGTACGCTCGTTATTAAGCTCATTACGGGCTAAATATACATCGAGTGCTTCATTAATACCTTGGCGGTAGCCCGATTCAATAATATCTAAGTTTTGCTGTGCGTTTTCTTCTCGACGTTTATATAAATCGAGTAACTGCTGGGCGGTTACTAAATCAAACCAGCCGGTGACAACATCAGCCACCAATTGCTGCTTAGCTTGCTCAAAACTAGCTTGTTGCGCTAAGTAGTTTAGGTTTGCTTGGCGTTTAGCATCAGATAACTTACCCCACACATCTACTTCATAGCTTAGCTCTAGCGTGACAGAGCTGGCATTATCATAACTTACAGGTCTATTGTCTTTACTGCGCCTAGTTTGCGCAGATAAATCAAGATCGGGCCAAAGCGCAGAGCCTGAAATTATTAATTGCTGCTTTTGTATTTGTACATCGTAGGCACTTTGCAGCAAAGCCTGATTATTATTAAGTGCTTTATTAACAAGGTTTTCAATGTAAGGATTTTCTAAGGTTTGCAGCCATTGCTGATCTACTGCAAGTGTCTTTTGTGCTAAACCATGTTGCCATGTCGCTGCAATGTCGCTGGGTGCTTGCTCGCGCTGCTGAGGGTTTAGCGTACCTGCACAACCGCTCAACAATACCAAGCTAAGAGCCAATAAAGTTGGCTTAGTTTGCCAAATCATAGTTAACCTAAATTACTGCCATTTATGAATGTAATTCAAGCACTTTGGCAAATTTTGCTCAACTTACTTTACATAACATTACATACGTTGCGATGAATTAACATAATAGTCAGTTATTATAAAAACCGGCAGGTAATTTGGAGGGTATTTATACAAAAAAGCAAATAGCGTGTAATACACTATTTGCTAAACGGGATAAGTAATATTGTTAAACACAAGCCTTTAAATTTCTTTAACGAAGCTCATATATTGCTGCATATCGCCAACAACTGCTTGCGCTAATAATTCGCTTGTTTTTACTGCGTACGGCTGCTTAAAGTGAATATCCCACAACGCAGATTCACTGCGCCAATGTTCATAAACAACTAATGTATCGTCGTTATTTTCAATACTATATAAATCAAACACTAAGTTACCAGGCTCCTGGCTGCGCGTTTGCGTTACATGAGTTTCGAAACGCTCAATGACTTTATTTTTAAAACTTGGCTTAATCTTAAAAATAAAAAACACAATACATATATCATCTTCAGGGTTAACAACTTTTGTATTACGCTCATGCAGCGGAGCTGGCACTGTATTTTCTAATAACATGACCTGTGGCGCCGATTGGCTGATTTCAGGCAGCGCATTTAATAACGTTTGTGTGTAATCTTGTGCGCCATGGTAATCAACTGCATTTTGATCTTCAAAACGCTCATAAGCAAAAAAGACGCCTGGCTCGTTTTTATCCTGATATAAACGCATCTCTATAAGACCTGTTTCGGCTTTAGCGCCTTGCTTGTCTTCTTCTAGTAGCGCTTTAAATTGTGCGATGTGCTCATCTTTAATATCAAACTTAACAATTTGCGTGATCATAATTAGCTCCAGCTTTAAATTACTTATACCAATACGCTTAATTAAGTGATCTATTTTGAGGCTTGAAAAACGTGCTGATAGCTAGGCAAAAAAGCCGCTATTTAGTTGTTCTAAATAGGAACTTTTAACGCCGGTAGTGACACGTTTAGCCCCGCAAAATGATTAAGTATTATTGCGGATTGGCGTTATTAGGGCTAAAGGTACCCTGCACTTTATTAACCTCAGATCTGCATAAGAATTAAAGTCGAGTCACTTTTATACTCGGCTTTTTAGTCTGAAAAGTATAGGCAATTAATCCAGCCATTAAATTAACCATAAATGAGATGCAGCTGCGGTGCCTT
>NZ_JAQREO010000018.1:0-86994 GCF_028599385.1 Pseudoalteromonas sp. CST2 | reverse complement strand
TAATGCCTGGTGATAACGTTAAGATGACAGTAACTCTAATCGCGCCAATCGCGATGGACGAAGGTCTTCGTTTCGCTATCCGTGAAGGTGGCCGTACTGTAGGTGCTGGTGTTGTAGCAACTATCGTAGAGTAATAGTTAACGTTTAAGTTAATTAATACTATAAAAACCCGAGCTTAGCCTCGGGTTTTTTAATGCCTGAAGAAAAGTGATTAGATTTTAGCTATCAGTTTTTAGCTGCTTGGCGTTAATGTAAATAATGTTGTTTGGGTTGGCTTTACAAAGCCCAAGTCGAAGTGGTCACTGATGTATAAGGAGGTGCTTATTCAGTGAATAACTATCGACACTTACAGGGTATTAGCCTAAGCTAAAAATGGCTTAAATTTACAACAGGAAATGGGCGATGAATAATAAAAATAATTATCCGCAAGGTATATTTTGCTGGGCTGAACTGTGTACTCATAATTGGCAAGACGGGAAAGCTTTTTATACCTCGTTGTTTGAGTGGGGAAATGATGATCAGCCCATTGGCGATGATGAGTATTACACTATGCTACAAAAGCAAGGTGACGATATTGCTGCCATGTATCAAATGCCTAAAGAGCAAGTGGGCTCTACGCCTAGCTACTGGCTTACCTATATTGCCGTAGATGATGTTGATGCATGTGCAATTAAGGCGCAAGAGCTCGGTGCGCAAATTATAGCAGGCCCTCATAATGTTATGGATGCAGGGCGTATGTTAATGCTTAAAGATCCCGCGGGTGCCACGGTGGCATTGTGGCAAGGTAAAGAGCATATAGGATGTAAGCGTCCTTGTGAGCTCAACACGCCTTATTGGCATGAAATGGCAACGCGCGATAGTGAAACAAGCCGTCATTTTTACTGTGAACTACTGGGGTGGAAAAGTGAAACAAAGCCTATGGAAGGTATGGATTACAGCTTGTTTTTAGTTGCAGGTAAGCCCGTAGCAGGCATGCTACAAATGACTGATGAGTGGCCACTAGACGTACCTCCCCATTGGATGATTTACTTCGCCGTGGATAACTGCGATAGCTATGTAAAAAAAGCGGCGACTCTTGGAGGGCAAGTGTGTGTACCTGCTACAGATATTCCTGATGTAGGGCGTTTTAGTGTTATTTGCGACCCTCAAGGGGCTGTATTTTCTATTATTGAATCGGCAATGGATGATATTAAAGCTTAGTTATTAACAGCGCGTAGGGCTAAATTTTAGACTTTAGTGTGGTTATTTAGGCGCAGTAATTATGTGCTTTTTTGCTATAATGGCGGGTAATTACACCGTCAGTCAGCAAGAGAGTACAATGGAATTTGAACAAGATAGTAAATTAACCTTACCGTTATTTATTTTAAATGAGTCGCTTAGTGAGCGAGATTTAGAAAAGCCCGATTTAGACATTTCATTTGCTCTTGATGATGAGCTACTGACGCAGATATGCCAAAACCCAGCACCTGATAGCAGTATCGCTATTAGTTTAAAAGAGTATGAGCTTGCACCGCATAGCAGCGAATTTAATGCGTTGTTAAACCAAGAGCACGATGCACAAATAACGCTGACCCACGGCCCACTGTTAAGTGTGGTGTTAAATACCCACGACAACCAGACTTTTGTCTCTCCACAAATGGATATGATGCCAACCTTCGACCTGGGTGATGAGGATGAAGAATGAAAAAAATTCTGATCAGCACATTCGTTCTTATTATCCTCAGCGGGTGTGCTTATTTAGGCAATGCTCACTACAACGACTTATTTGGTGATGAACAAACGCAGCAGCGTATAGTGCCGCATGATACAGGTGCTGGTGCTGAGTTTTTGCAAGAAGTAAAACCTGTGCTAGATACACGCTGTGTAGTATGCCATGGCTGTTATGATGCGCCTTGTCAGCTAAAGCTTTCGTCCCCTGAAGGGATAGATAGAGGGCTAAGTAAAGAGCTTGTTTACGATGGTACACGGCTATTAGCCACTACACCAAGCCGGTTATTATTTGATGCAACCAGCACTGAGCAATGGCGTAAAAAGGGCTTTACTCCGGTACTTAACGAACGTGACCAAAACCCAGAAGCAAACCTTGCCGGTGGGGTGTTATTTAATTCATTAGTGCTTAAGCAAAGTGCACCGTTACCAGAGAATGAAATTCTTGATGACGAATTTGACTTTTCACTTAGCCGCTCTCAAACATGCGCCACTATGGGAGAATTCGATCGTTTAGCTGCAGAGCAGCCTCATGGCGGTATGCCTTACGGTTTACCGGGCGTGTCTAGCCAGGAATTTTATCATTTACAAAAGTGGCTTAAAGACGGTGGAAAAATGGCGCATATTAAACCGCCCACCAAAGCCGAGCTAACAAACGTTAAAAACTGGGAAGCGTTTTTAAATCAAGACAGCTTAAAATACCAATTAGCCGCACGTTATATTTACGAGCATTGGTTTTTAGCCCATATTTATTTTGGTTCTGATAAACCACAGAGCTTTTTTAAACTGGTTCGTTCAAGTACGCCGCCAGGCGAAGAAATTAAGTTAATTAATACGCGCCGACCATACGATGACCCTAAAGTAAGCCGTGTGTATTACCGTTTACTACAGGACCGCTCAACTGTTTTATCAAAAACACATTTACCGCTAAAGCTTGATGATGCAAAGCTTGCACGTATTTATGAGCAATTTATAGCTCCCGATTATACGGTTACTAAAATGCCAAGTTATAAGAGCGAGGCGGCATCTAATCCTTTTAAAACGTTTGAAGTAATTCCTATTAATTCTAAGTATCAATTTATGCTTGATGAAGCTGAGCTAATTATTATGGGCTTTATTAAGGGCCCTGTATGCCGCGGCCAAATTGCACTTAATGTGATTAACGATCATTTTTGGGTTGCCTTTGCAGACCCTGAAAAAGTCGCGACTCCAGCAGTGGAAGATATGTTGCTTCAGCACGAAGAAGCCCTTGAATTACCTGCAGCAGAAGAAAGCAATGCATTGCCTATCTCTAGCTGGGTTAAATACTCAGTGCGTGAGAAAAAATACTTACAAGCCAAAGTTGAGCTGGCTAACGAGATGTTTAAAAACGGAGAGCATTTAACCACCGACCTATTGTGGAAAGGTGAAGGGCATAACAAAAATGCAGCGCTTACAATATTTCGCCATTTTGATAGTGCCACGGTGGTGAAAGGCTTTATTGGTCAAGAGCCTAAAACTATGTGGGTATTAGATTATGCGCTATTTGAGCGTATTCATTACTTACTTGTTGCAGGCTTTGATGTATACGGAAATATCGGTCACCAATTAGTGACCCGCCTATACATGGACTTTTTACGTTTAGAGGGTGAGCAAAACTTTTTGGCTTTATTGCCTGAAGCGAAGCGCCATCAAATTAAAAAAAGCTGGTATAGAAAGTCTCCGCCAAGCTTATCTAAGTTTTTTAAAAACAACCGAGAGTTTAGCCAACCTAGCGGTATTGAATATAAAACGGATGATCCACAACACGAGCTGTATGGGCTAATTAAGCAAACTTTAGCGCCAGTACTGAGTGAGCACTACGACTACACAAAAGTACCCACGCCATTAAATGCACTGAACAATATGCCAGCTAAGGCTATAAATTTATTACCGCAGTTATCGTATATTTTGGTTAAGCAAGACGATGCTTCACATAAAGCTTACACGCTTATTCATCACAACGCGCATTACAATATTTCCAGCTTATTAAATGAAGATGGGCAGCGCGCTTATGATGAAGATACCGCCACCCTAGTGCCAGGTTTTATTGGCGATTACCCTGCGGCTATTTGGTATTTAAATGATCAAAATGAAGTGGGTGAGTTTGCACAGCTATTACCTATGATGCAAATTGAAGCAGATTATGCTGCATTAAAAGTAAAATTTGGTATTCGTCGCTCACATCCAGAGTTTTGGAAATACAGCGACATAATGCACCAAGTAGCTAAAGAGTATCGCGGCGTTGAATTTGGTATGTTTGACTACAACCGATTAGAAAATCGCTAACTGGTAATTACAAAAGTGTCGCAAGTATTGCCCTTTTTGCCTCACACTTAATACATTTAGCCCAGTCATGTTACTGGGCTTTTTATTTATATAATTACTAAAGCTGATGTTGAGTTTTCTATATATAGGCTACACTTAAAATAAAAAAGCGGCCTTGTATGTTTAAAATTATTGCCAATGTAAGACAGCGTTACCGATGGGCGCTTATTGCTATTGCTCTGTTAATAAGTGGCTCAGCATTATTGCTGCAGTATGGCTTTTCTGTACAAAAGTACGATGCTAAAATTATTAATATGGCAGGTAAGCAGCGCATGCTCTCGCAAAAAATTGCTTGGCATAGCAATGCACTTCTTTCATCACGAATCGATGTTGCTACCCATACCAATTCCCTCGAACACTCTCTCGCACAATTTAAAACAGCTCATGAGGTATTACTTACCAAGCAAGGTAGTAGTTACCGTTATTTAACGCCAGAATTAGTAAAGTTATACTTTTCTGAGCCAGCTAATCTAGATAGCGAAGTGAATGAATTTATTGCCCAAGCTAGCTGGCTGCTGTATCAAAAAGGCGAGGTAGACACACAGGTGCTCAACGTAGCACATGTAGAAAACCTGCTAGCTAAGCTTGACCGCGCGGTTACTTTATTTGAGCAACATGCAGTGAAAAAAGTTAACCGCGTGTCTAATTTAGAATTGCTGTGCTGGTTAGTCGCCATGGTGTTATTGCTCGTTGAGCTAAGATTTGTGTTTATGCCGATGGAAAAAGAGGTGGAACGCACCTTAACAGCACTTCAAAAACAAAAGGACTTTGTAGCGCAAATGAGCCAAAACAAAGAGCACTTTATTGCCAGAGCAAGCCACGAATTTAGAACACCGTTACAGGGATTAATTACGTCGATTGATGAGCTAACCATCAATGCCGAGCAGCAAAATATTAAAACGCAAGCAAGCTACTGCGCCCTTAGACTTCTATCTATGCTTGATGAGCTACAAGACCTACAAGCACTAAGCACAGGAAAGTGGGCGCCAATTCTTAAAAACGAAAACCTTTTAGAATCCATAAACAAAGTGGTGCTGGCGTATGAGTATGCAGCGCAGCAAAAAGGGCTAACATTAATCACTCATTTTGATGAGTCTCTTAATTGTTTTTGTAAGTTAGATCATCAGCGCTTACAGCATGTATTAACCGAGCTAATTAGCAATGCAATAAAGTTTACCGACAAGGGTGAGGTTGAAGTTGCTGCAAACATGCAAAACTCGCAATTACAATTAACCGTTAATGATAGTGGGTGTGGTTTTTCTAGCGAAATAACAGAACTAGAGTTTGACTCATTTAAACAAACTAACCACTTTCAAGGCCTAAGAACGGGATTAACACGGGCGCAGTATGTTGTTAAAGCGCTGCATGGTTCGCTTTCATTTAAAAACAACGCAGCGAGTGGCGCTCATGTTACGCTTAACTTGCCGATTGAAATTACTAACCAGCAAACAGAAAGAGAAGTCGAAAAAAAGCTTTTTTGCCTTGTGGTTGAAGACAACGAATTAAACACCTTGTTACTCACACGTATTTTGGCAACGTTAGGTGTGGACTATGAATGCGTTGTAAATGGCCTAGAAGCCTGCGAAAAGGTAGGTAAGGCTGACTATGACGTGGTGTTTATGGATTTAAACATGCCGGTCATGGATGGCTTTGAAGCGACTAAAAAAATACGCAAAGAGCTAAATAAAACCATGCCCATAATCGTTGTTACAGCAAATACCTCAGCCGAAGACATGGACTTAATTTATGAATATGGCGCGAGTGAGCATATTCATAAACCCATAAGTAAGCAGGCAGTGGCTGATGCATTAGTAAATGTGTGCATAGCTAATGAAATAAATTAATACGCAATTAAATACGCTTGCTAAAGCAATTTACTATACGTTAAGTTGTTTATTTAGCTTATGGTGAAGGCAGTATTGTGCAAAGTATTGTATTTGAACAATTTAGTGGTTATTTAAAAGGGCAAGGTAAAAGCCGTTTCACAATTAATGACTTAAGTTGGCAAGTGAATGCTGGTGAGCACTGGCTATTACTAGGCGCTAATGGCGCAGGTAAATCGGCATTGAGCGCCGCATTAACGGGTGAAGCTAAGCAGCAAAGTGGTACTTTTAAAAGTACCTTTAATAGCACGCAGCTTGTGTCATCTGATGTGCAAAAGCAGTTAATCAAAAACGAAATTGAGCATGAACATCACAGCTTAGTAAAAGATTTTATCTTCCCTCAAAATAGTAGCTACAACCATGAGTTACGTACAAAACTAATAGATGCCTTTAATTACAGCGCCCTTTTAGATAGGCATTTTAGAGATCTCTCTACCGGCGAAACCCGTAAGCTCCTACTTATAAATGCGCTAAGTAGTCATGCTGATTTAGTGGTACTAGATGAGCCATATGATGGCTTAGATAAACATTCGTGTGAGGTGCTAAACACTTTATTAGAAACACTTAGCTCAACAATTAACTTTGTGTTTGTGTTAAATAGGCTTGATGAAATCCCACCGTTTATTACTCATTACGCTTATGTAAATCAGGGGCAGTTGCAGCATGTACTTAATAATCCAAACGCAGAGCAGCGTGCTGACTTGCTTAAACTACTGCATTTAACCCATACCGCTTTAGCAATACCTCAACCGGATGACTCCCAAGGGCGTGCAGAGTATACCGCCGATACATTGGTTAAGCTTAGTAATACAAAGGTTAGCTACGCTGGGGATGATGTATTTAAAAATCTCAATTGGCAAATTAATAAACATCAACACTGGCAACTTAGTGGTAAAAATGGCTCAGGTAAAACCTGCTTATTAAATTTAATCACTGGCGATAACCCTCAATGCTACAGCAATGATATTCAGGTATTTGGTTTTAAACGCGGAAGTGGTGAAAGTATTTGGGATATAAAACAACATATTGGCTATATATCAAATGCACTGCATATGGATTATCGAGTAAGTATATCGGCATTGAATACGGTTATTTCTGGATTTTACGACAGCATTGGCTTATATCAAAAGCCAACAGAGTCACAGGTAAATACAGCTAAGCAATGGTTAGCGTTGATTGGGTTAGGCGATAAACAAAATAGCTCATTTACGCAACTTTCATACGGCGATCAGCGCATGCTATTAATAGTGCGTGCTATGGTAAAACACCCCACGTTACTTATTTTAGATGAACCTTGCTTAGGGCTTGATGAAGCAAATAGACAGCGAATACTAATTTTAATAGAGAAAATTTGTGCCGCAAATACCAGCACCGTTATTTATGTAAATCACCATGCGGCAGACAAAATTAAAGGGATTGAGCATTATTTAAAAATGGAAGATTTTAATTAAAGGCTGGGCTGAATATGCCCAACCTTTAACGCCACGTTATAGGCGAGTAATGGTAAAGCCTGCATCAGTTAACTGTTTAATTAAACCATGCTGCTCCGGTAAGTGCAGCGCGCCTACAGCAATAAATAGCTTTTCGTTAGTTAAGCGAGGCACTAATTGCTCCACCCATTTATTATTACGATTAACTAGCATAACTTGCTCGCTTATTTCACCGTAGTTACTCTCGTCAAAACTCATGTTGTAGTATTCAGTCAGCGTATCCATATCACCATTTTTCCAGGCGTTTACTAACTTAATAAAATAAGTATTAATATCGGCAAGCTGTTCAAACGTTTCTTCAATCATTTCATTACTGAGCAAAGCCATGCCATCAAACATTTGCAGTTGCTGCTCTAGCGTTTCTAACTCTCCAATCGTGATATTTTGCTTTTTAGCGTAAGCAAGTACTTGCTTGTCTATGCCTGTTTGGTCAGAAAATCCTGCATTTTGAAATTCAATCTGCATCATGGTTACCATTACAGCCCAAGGTTTGAGGCCATTAAACATAGCTATATCAATCGATTTTTTAGCAAAGTAGTCTTTAAGCTTATTGTAGTTTTGTTTTGAGAGTTCTGTTTGTAATGTTTTGCCATCTTTAAGCATCATAAAGGGCATTGAACGCTGCTGCATTTGCAAAGGCGTGAGTTTACTAATATCTACTTCAACAACAACTTGCTCGCTTTGATCTATAGCCTTAGTTACTTTTTCTGGTAAGCCTTTCATGCTGGCGTCGCCTACGTGAACTGTGCCAAACAAGTAAGAGCTAGTACCGTTTTTTTCTACTTTAAATAATGCCGGTGCTGCGACACTATTAAAACTAGTTGCTATAAAAAGTGCCAATATAAAAAACTGACTAATTCGAGTGAGGGCTTGCATGGTTTGTCCTTAAATCTAATTGAGTTGCCTAAATACTAGCTTAAATTAAAGCGCTTTAATAAACCTATTTGGTTATATTAAACACTTTTAAATGCGCTTATGAGTTTAGTTGCACTAGGGCACCTTGTTTAAATTGGGTGAATGTAATTGAGTGGTGCGTAATAGGGCTTGCGGAGTAAACCTGCCTAATTAGCAAAGTTTTAAGTTATTTACCGTGCTGCGCTGTTATTTGTACTACAATGTATCAAAAATTAATCAAGCCCTATACGGCTATTATGTGGCTAGTGAATTTACTTGATGCAAATTAAGGTATAGATTTTTCATTTAAGCCTTTTTTTGTGAATTTAAAATCCGTTTAAAGTCGCTTTTTGCTCTTTTGTTGAATTAAGTTTGGTGTTGACTTACTCGCCTCAGCGCGGTACAAATACATATACAGAGCGAAGAGTATTACTTCGTAACAAATGAACACATTTTGGTATTAATTACATGCTTACAAATGCACTTAACCTAGTCCTGATTATTATCGTGGTGATTATTCCCGCGAGGGCTTCGTAGTGCTATAAACTTAAGCATTAAAGAGCCCTCCGCACCTAACCGTTCGGAGGGCTTTTTAGTTTTAAGCACAAAGTTTTAAAAATTTTATACCAATTCGCTTAATTAAGTGATCTATTTTGAGGATAGATAAACGTGTTGATAGCTAGGCAAAAAATTCGCTATTTAGTTGTTCTAAATGAGAATTTTTTAACGCAGATAGCGACACTTTTAGCCCCCTAAAAATAATTAAGTATTATTGCGGATTGGTATTAGCTATAAGTTTTTAAGTAAGTATGTAATTGGGTTGTCACTGAGGAATGAGGATTAATTAATGACAGGCGCAGAACTAACAATCGATTTATTAGCCAAGCACGGCGTAAATGAAGTATTTGGCTACCCTGGCGGAGCTATTATGCCCATTTACGATGCGCTGTATGGCGCGCCTGTAAAGCATTACCTTACTCGCCATGAGCAAGGTGCTGGCTTTGCCGCAGTGGGTTATGCTCGCAGCACAGGCAAATTAGGCGTTTGTTTTGCTACCTCAGGCCCCGGCGCTACTAACTTAATAACAGCACTTGCCGATGCAATGATGGACTCAGTGCCATTATTAGCAATTACAGGCCAAGTACCGACTGCCGCTATTGGCTCAGATGCATTTCAAGAAGTCGATGTACTAGGTATGTCACTGTCGTGTACTAAACATAGCTACATGGTAGAGCGCCCAGAAGACTTAGCTGAAATATTACAAGAAGCCATGCACTTAGCTCAAAGTGGTCGCCCAGGCCCAGTGCTTGTAGATATTCCAAAAGATATTCAAATGGCGCAAGTGCCTTTTAAACCTTGGTTAGCTGCTGATGAGTATTTACCACAGCTTGATTTGAACCAAGTGGCCATTGCAAACCAGTTATTAACTGAAGCAAAACAGCCAGTAGCGTATGTAGGTGGTGGCGTGCAAGCCGCCGATGCGCAAAATGAGTTAATGCAGTTTTTAAATAAAACACAAATGCCAGCGGTATCAACATTAAAAGCGCTAGGCAGTGTGTTACCAGATTACGAGCACTACTTAGGAATGCTAGGCATGCACGGCACACAAGCGGCTAACATAGCAGTACAAGAGTGTGATGTACTTGTATGTATAGGTGCGCGCTTTGATGACCGCGTAACGGGTAACTTAGCCAAATTTGCAGCTAAAGCAAAAGTAATTCACTTAGACATTGACGCGGCCGAAGTAGGTAAACGCAAACCTGCTAAAGCGTCCTTAATTGCTGATCTAAAAACCTCATTACCCGCACTTGAGTGTGTTGTAACACCTAAAGCATGGTGCGATACAAATAAGCTCATGAGCGAAAAACACGCGTGGCGTTATGACTACCCAGGCGAAAAAGTATTTGCTCCGTATTTATTGAACCAGTTAAGCCAGCGTATGCCAAAAACAGGCGTAGTGTGCTGCGATGTAGGCCAGCACCAAATGTGGGTGGCGCAACATATGAAATTTAACCACCCAAGTAATCACTTAAGTAGTGGTGGCGCAGGCACTATGGGCTTTGGTTTACCGGCGGCTATTGGCGCACAAGTAGCACGCCCAGACGATTTTGTAATAACGGTGTCGGGTGATGGCTCAATCATGATGAACATTCAAGAGCTTGCCACTATACGTCGTAACAATTTACCAGTAAAAATACTAATATTAGATAACCAACGCTTAGGTATGGTTCGTCAATGGCAGGAACTGTTTTTTGAAGGGCGTTACTCTGAAACCAATCTTTCAGATAACCCTGATTTTGTTCAGTTAGCGGCAGTATTTGGTATTCCTGGGCAAACTATTACTAAAGCCAGCGAAGTAGACGATGCAATCACTGCACTGGTAAACAGCGAAGGGCCGTATATTTTACATGCCTGTATAGATGATAAAGAAAACGTATGGCCGCTTGTACCACCAGGGGCTGCAAATGACGAAATGATTACGGAGAAAGCACAATGAAACACAGCTTAATTATTGCATTGAAAAACCAAAGTATTGCGGTGGAGCGCTTTTTACGTGTTGTGCGTCACCGTGGTTTTGACCTTACGCATTTTCAGCTTAATACCGATGAAGCTCAATATACGATAGCAATGACGGTCGATAGCGATAAGCCTATTCATCTATTAACCAGCCAGCTAAATAAGTTGGTAGACGTTAAAGAAATCAGCTTAGAAAATTTACAGCAACAAGCAGTGTAACTGCTAACGAAACACATTTACGCGTTACTGAATATAACCATCAGTAACTCAACAATTTTTAGAATGAGGAATGCCCGCTTACACAGCGGCAAAACAGAGGTAACTATGGCTAAATTAAGAAGTGCAACAACAACTGAAGGACGTAAACGCGCAGGCGCACGTGCATTATGGCGCGCAACAGGCATGACCGACACCGACTTTGGTAAACCTATTATTGCTGTAGTTAACTCGTTTACGCAATTTGTACCAGGGCATGTACACCTTAATCAGCTTAGTGAGCTAATGGCTGAAACAATCACGCAAGCGGGCGGCGTGCCAAAAGAATTCAACACCATCGCAATTGATGACGGTATCGCAATGGGCCACGGTGGTATGCTTTACTCACTCCCTTCTCGCGACTTAATTGCAGACTCTGTTGAGTACATGGTTAACGGCCACTGCGCCGATGCGATGATCTGTATTTCTAACTGTGACAAAATCACCCCAGGGATGATGCTTGCAGCGCTACGTTTAAATATACCGGTTATTTTTGTATCGGGCGGACCAATGGAAGCGGGTAAAACCAAACTTGCTAACATCGATATTAAACTAGATTTAGTTGATGCCATGGTAAAAGGCGCTGATGAAACAGTAAGTGATGCAGATTCAGAGCAAGTAGAGCGCTCTGCGTGTCCTACCTGTGGCTCGTGTTCGGGTATGTTTACTGCCAACTCAATGAACTGTTTATTAGAGGCTATTGGCCTTGCACTACCGGGTAACGGTACAACGCTTGCAACTCATAAAGATCGTAAGCAACTGTATGTAGAAGCCGGCGCTCGCATTGTTGACTTGTGCCGCGAGTACTACCAAAAAGACAACCACGACGTGTTACCGCGTGCAATTGCAAACAAAACAGCCTTTATGAACTCTATGGTGGTTGATATTGCCATGGGTGGTTCATCTAATACCGTATTGCATTTATTAGCAGCGGCACAAGAAGCCGGTGTAGATTTTGATATGTCGCACATTGATGAGCTTTCTCGTAAAACCCCATTTTTATGTAAGGTGGCCCCAGCTACACCTGAGTACCATATAGAAGATGTGCATCGCGCTGGTGGCATGATGGCAATTGTACGTGAGCTAGGTAAAGCGGGTTTAGTTGATTTATCGGTAAACCACGTAGCGGGTATGACGATGGGTGAGCTTGTTAAAAAGTGGGATGCGACTGATCCTACAAACGAAGCAGCACAAAAGTTTTACCGTGCAGGCCCTGCCGGTATTCGTACTACAAAAGCAATGAGCCAAGAGTGCCGTTGGGATGAAGGCGATAACGACCGAGAGCATGGTTGTATCCGTAGTGTTGAGCATGCCTTTAGACAAGATGGTGGCTTAGCTGTGCTTTCAGGTAACTTAGCGGTTGATGGCTGTATTGTTAAAAGCGCAGGTGTAGTTGACGAAATGCTGCATTTTGAAGGCACCGCAGTGGTGTACGAATCACAAGATGATTCAGTAGAAGGCATTTTAAACGACGAAGTAAAAGCCGGTGATGTTGTGGTTATTCGCTACGAAGGCCCTAAAGGCGGCCCAGGTATGCAAGAAATGCTTTACCCAACGAGCTACTTAAAATCAAAAGGCCTTGCTGAAAAATGTGCCTTGATCACCGATGGTCGTTTCTCGGGCGGCACCTCTGGTTTATCAATCGGCCACGTATCGCCAGAGGCGGCAAGTGGCGGTGCCATTGCGTATGTTGAAAATGGCGACAAAATTATCATTGATATCGCAACACGTGAAATCACCCTTGCATTAAGTGATGAAGAGCTAGAAGCACGTAAACAAAAGCAATTAGCGCGTGGTAAGCAAGCGTATAAGCCGCTTGATCGTGACCGCTATGTATCGTCGGCATTAAAAGCGTATGCATTACTTGCAACCAGTGCCGATAAAGGCGCAGTACGTGATTTAGCCAAACTGGAGGAGCTTAGCTAATTATGGTTTCTCAAGAGCTCGATTATTTTCGCGCTATTATTCAGGCCAATATGGAACCGCTAGCTAAAGTGACTGAGGTCAGCGAAATGCGCGACCTCAGTGATAAATTAGGCAACCATGTTTGGTTAAAGCGTGAAGATCAACAGCCCGTGTATTCGTTTAAGTTACGCGGTGCTTATAATAAATTAAACAAGTTACCAAAAGGGTCTGTTGTTATTACGGCATCTGCGGGTAACCATGCACAAGGTGTGGCGCTTAGTGCTTCACACCTTGGCCATAAAGCCACTATTGTTATGCCAGTTACCACGCCTGAAATAAAAGTAAGTGCGGTACGTGCGCTGGGCGGTGAAGTGGTTTTACATGGCCATCATTTTGATGCTGCAAAAGCACATGCACTTGAACTAACAGAGCAACGCAATGGCGTATTTGTACCGCCTTTTGATGACCCTGATGTAATTGTGGGGCAAGGCACAGTGGCTCGCGAGCTTATGCAGCAACTCAACGAGCTTGATGCGGTATTTATCCCTGTTGGCGGTGGTGGCTTACTTGCTGGTATGGCGGTTTATATCAAATCATTACGCCCCGATATAAAAGTTATTGGCGTAGAAGCTGACGAAAGTGCATGTTTACAAGCCGCGCTTAAAGCGGGTGAGCCTGTTGAGCTCGACCGTGTTGGCAGTTTTGCCGATGGCGTAGCGGTTAAAATTATTGGCAGTGAAACATTTCGCTTAGCGCAAAAATTTTGCGATGAAGTTGTAACTGTCAGTGGCGATGAAATTTGTGCCGCCATGCAAGATATTTTTGTCTCTACTCGCGCGATTTCAGAGCCCTCAGGTGCCCTTGCAACTGCAGGGCTTAAAAAGTGGAGCCAGCAATCGGGCTTAAAAGGGCTGCATTTAGCAGCGGTGCTTTCGGGTGCTAACTTAAACTTTGATCGCTTACGTTATGTGGCTGAGCGTACTGCGCTAGGTGAAAAAAACGAAGCGCTACTCGCGGTGACCATTAAAGAAGAAAAAGGCAGCTTTAAGCAGTTTTGCACCTCTTTAGGTGGTCGGGCTATTACTGAGTTTAACTATCGTTATGCAGGCCCAGGTGAAGCGCAAATATTTGTAGGTATTGCCCTGCGCCAGGGTGAGCAAGAACTCAACGAGCTAAAACAAGACCTAACTAACAACGACTACCAATTTTGCGATTTATCAGATAACGAACTCGCTAAATTACACGTACGTTATATGGTAGGTGGCAAAGCACCGGAGCAGTTACACGAAAGGTTATTACGGTTTGAATTTCCGGAATACCCAGGAGCCCTTGCGCGCTTTTTAGATACCTTAGGTAGCAATTGGAATATTACTTTATTTCATTATCGCAATCATGGGGGGTCTATCGGAAATGTACTGGCGGGCTTTGCTATTGAGCCAAGCCAATTTGATATGTTTAACGAGCACTTAAACCGCTTAGGTTACAGTGTACAAGATGAAACACATAACCCGTGTTTTACGCAGTTTTTAACCTCTCAGCCACAAAGCTCAAGCGTTGACAATTTAGCTTCAGCTTAGGGTTTTTATAAGCAAGTATGCACGTTTGCATGCTTGCTTTATCGTGTGTTTTAAATATAGTTACAGCTAATGACTACTATTTGGAACACCCAGTTGCTTATTAAAGGATTAATATTTGTAATTTTGCTTTTTTGCAGCCAACTAATGGCTCAAGAATCAGTCACTTTACAACTAAAATGGACCCACCAGTTTCAGTTCGCCGGCTATTATATGGCTCAGCAAAAAGGCTACTACAAAGACGCCGGACTTGATGTAACCATACGCGAAGCCAATCCTAAAATGCCTGACACTTTCACGCCTGTAGCAAGTGGAGAAGCCCAATTTGGCGTAGCGCATTCGGGTATTTTACAACAAAGAGTAAACGGCCAACCGTTTGTAGCAATGGCGGCTATTTTACAGTTTTCCCCGTACTGTTGGATGGTAAAAGACAGCTCTGATATTTTTCACCCTCGCGATTTTACCGCTAAACATATTACCGAAGTGAGTAAAAAAGACAGTACTGAGCTGCTAGTTATGCTTAAACGCAGCGGTATTGATATTGCTACCTTAGAGGTATACGAAGGCGATGAGCCTGCGCTACAAGCGTGGCAAGAAAACAAACTTGATGCAATGCAAGTGTATGTCACCACTCAGCCTTACTTTATGACTCAGCAAGGGGTATCGCACCGCCTTATATGCCCACAGCGCTATGGTATGGATGTGTATGGTGATGTGTTATTTACCAGCGAATCAATGCTTAAAAAGCACCCGCAAACGGTCGAAAAGTTTTACCAGGCGAGCTTAAAAGGTTGGCGCTATGCGATGATGAATATGGATGAAGCCATTGCAATTACTCAGCAAGTGTATGCGCCAAACAAAAGTTTTCATCAGCTAGCTTATGAAGCCGAAGTATTGAAAGACTACATAATGCCGCCTACGACCCATTTAGGGAATATGTCGATGGCCAAGTGGCGCTTAATTGCAGATTACTATGGCATTAAGCAAACGCAATTTGACGAGCACAAAGCTGGGTTTGTTTATAAATACCAAGAGCCAGAGCGATTACAACTGTCGTGGATGCTAATAGCCGCCTTTATTGTGAGTATTATTTCGATCCCCCTTTATTTACGTTTAATACTTGGAAAAAAATAACCGCTTAATGCTGCTCTGCGCAACTGGTATAATTAAACGTCTTTTTACTATTTTAAGTTGTTATGAACCTAGCTGAGCAGTTTGCAGCACTCGATGCAGTGCTAATGAATACCCGCGAATATTGGCAATGTACAGCATTTGATTTTGATGAATTACCGTGGCCTGAGCTACAAGCGGCGTTAAATAACTTATCAGATGCAGATGTCGCAAGGCTTGATAACGATCAGCAACAGCTTTATCAATTTTTTAGCCCATTTATCGCCGGGGTAGAGCAGCTACCTGAGCTGTGTAATTTACCAAAAAGCCAGCAGCAACGTAGTGAATACCCGTTTTGGATAAGTAACGGTATTAAAGGGCGTAAGTTTGAGCAACTGCAAGACTTTGTTTCAGCATTAACGAGTAATACACAGCCTGTACTTGAATGGTGCGCAGGTAAAGGGCATTTAGGCCGAATGCTTGCTTATAACGGCGCGCAAAGCGTACACAGTGTTGAGCTACAAGGGCATCTTTGCGAGCAAGGAGAGCACAGTGCACGCAAGCAAGGTTTAGCGATGAAATTTAGCCAAGCTAATGTGCTTGAAGATGAAACACGCCATTTTTTTAATACCGACACACATGCGGTTGCACTGCATGCATGTGGCGCACTGCACCAAACATTTATGCAACACGCCAGCGCCGCTAGGGTAAAACGTATTAGTTTTTCGCCGTGCTGTTATCACTTATTTACCGATAGTCGTTATCAGGCAATGAGTGAGCTTGCCCTTGCTAGTAAGCTTAATTTAACGCACCGCGATTTAAAATTGGCGCTGCAAGAAACAGTTACAGCCCCTTCACGTGTAGCTAAAATACGAAAAACTGAGGTGGAATGGCGCTTAGGGTTTGACGCACTTCGAAAGTCACTCACTCATGAACAATATTACGTGAGTGTGCCTTCAGTTAACAAAGCCGTGTTTTCTGATACGTTTGCACAGTTTTGCGCTTGGGCGGGGGATAAAAAGTCTATAAGTATCCCTCAAGATACTGATTACGATAAGTTTTTGTTAATTGGTAAGGCGCGTAAAAAAGTAACAGAGCGAATCGAACTGGTTCGACATGTGTTTAGAAGAGCAATAGAAGTTTGGCTTGTGCTCGATCGTGCTTTATATTTGCAACAGCAAGGTTATCACGTTTCAGTTACCACCTTTTGTGAGAAACAATTAACTCCTCGCAATATTTTAATTCTTGCAAACACCAACTAAAAAGGCGCTCATTATTTGTCTTTTCTGGGGTGTAATTTCTATCCCGTCCTAAATAAGAGATGCAATGAGAAAGCTAAAAAATTTATTCGAAAACAACAAACGTTGGGCTGCACGTACAACCGAAGCCAACCCTGAGTTTTTTAAAATATTATCAATGCAACAAAACCCAGAGTACTTGTGGATTGGCTGCTCAGACTCCCGTGTTCCTGCCAACCAAATTGTTGATTTACTGCCGGGTGAATTATTTGTACACCGTAATGTAGCTAATGTGGTGGTACATACTGACCATAACTGTTTATCGGTAATGCAATACGCGGTAGAGGTGCTTAAAGTAAAACATATTATGGTGGTTGGCCACTATGGCTGTGGCGGTGTACAAGCGGTATTAAATAACGCCAAATTTGGTTTTATTGATAATTGGTTACGCCATGTTGGCGATGTAAAAGAAAAACACTTAGAGCAGCTTAATGCAATGGATGAGCAACAGCGTTTAAGTCGTTTAATTGAGCTAAACGTTATTGAGCAAGTACGCAACGTGTGTAGGACAAACATAGTTCAAGATGCATGGGATAAAGGCCAAGAGCTCACGATTCATGGTTGGGTATATGGATTAGAGAACGGCCACTTGCACGACTTATCATCGGTTGTAACCTGCGCCGATGAAGAAGGCGATGTGTATAAAAAAGCCGTTGCACATGTACTCGCTAAAGCCGGTTGCGAGTAATTTAAACAATGACTAAAACGGCAATAATCATAGGGGCAACAGGGGTTGTGGGGAGTGAGCTATTAACGCTTTTACTGCAAAGCCCTGCGTTTGGCCATGTGATTGCTATAACTCGCCGTAAGCTGGACGTTAAACATACTAAGCTCACTAATCAGGTTATTGATTTTGATTGTTTAACCAACTACTGCGCGTTATTTAAAGGGGATGTGTTTTTTTCGTGTTTGGGCACTACTAAAAAGCAGGCTGGCTCGACCGCGGCGCAGCGTAAAGTTGATTTTGATTATCAGTTTATTGCGGCGCAAATGGCGGCTAACAATGCAGTGAGCCATTATTGCTTGGTGTCATCAAGCGGCGCTAATGCGCACAGCATCAGCCCTTACTTAAAAATGAAAGGCGAGCTTGAGCAGCACATAAAAACGCTGGGCTTTGCAAAAGTAAGTATATTCCAGCCGTCTTTATTAATGGGTGAGCGAAACGATACACGAATAGCTGAGCAAATAGGCGCATTTGTGTTACCTGTTATTACTCAACTTCCTTTTTGAAAACGTTATAAACCCATTACGGGTAAGCAAGTGGCACTAAAAATGTGCGCTGTAAGTTTAGCGCAGCAACAATCACTGCAATACTATGTATTAGAGGCACTTTTTGATACATAGTGGGCTTTTAGTTAAAACTAAAAGCAAAAAAGCAGCCTTAGCTGCTTTTTTTGTGGCTGAGTATACAGATGTAGTACGTGCTACTCGGCGTTATTTTTAGCATTTAGTTGTTGCTCTAGTAACACAACTTTTGCTTCAAGCTCTGTGAGTTTTTCACGAGTACGAATAAGTACTTGGCTTTGCACATCAAATTCTTCGCGGCTAACAAAGTCCATTTCAGCCAGCTTATTTTGTAAAACTTGTTTGGTTTTACCTTCCAGTGTATCTGCTAGGTTTTTTACACCTTGCGGCATGTTGTTGGTGATTTGCTTAGCAATTTCTTCAAGTTTTGCTGGATTGATCATAATCGTCCCTTGCTGTTGCCCTAAAATGATAATGACTAATATTACCTTATACCTAAGGTATTTAATACATGATCACCACAATGGAATTAATTAATCTAATGGCTATGCCTGTATCTGTGGTTACGGTAAAATTAGCTGCCTTTTAAAACTCCATGGTCGTTATGAAACTCAATCCAAAACAAGATGAAGCAGTAAAATATATTAGTGGTCCGTGTTTAGTACTCGCGGGTGCAGGCTCAGGTAAAACCCGCGTAATCACTAACAAAATTGCTTATTTGGTGCAAAAGTGCGAGTACAAAGCACGTAATATTGCTGCGGTAACGTTTACGAATAAAGCGGCCAAAGAGATGCGCGAGCGTGTATTACAAACGCTTAATAAGCAAGAAGCGAAAGGGCTGTGGGTATCAACCTTTCATACCCTAGGGCTTGAAATAATTAAAAAAGAGCTCAAAACGCTTGGCTTTAAAGAAGGTTTTTCGCTGTTTGATGACCAAGATACTAACCAGCTGTTAGGTGATTTAACCGAAGACGAGCTTAAAAAAGACAAAGACCTACTTAATCTATTAAAAATGCAAATAGGCAGCTGGAAAAACGAATTAATCTTGCCAGAGCAAGCCATACGCGAAGCACGTGATGCGCAAAAGGCGTTATTTGCGCAGCTTTACGCGCGTTATCAAAATCAGCTGCGAGCATATAACGCACTGGATTTTGACGATTTAATAATGATCCCCACCTTATTACTGAGTAGTAATGCCACCTCACGAGAGCGTTGGCAGCAACGATTTAGGTATTTGCTGGTGGATGAATATCAAGATACCAATACCAGCCAGTACCAGCTTGTTAAGTTATTAGTAGGCGAGCGAGCGCGTTTTACTGTGGTAGGGGATGATGACCAATCTATTTATTCATGGCGCGGAGCCCGCCCCCAAAACTTGGTACTGTTAAGTAAAGATTACCCCGGCCTTAGGCTCATAAAGCTTGAGCAAAACTACCGCAGTGCCCAGCGCATTCTAAAAGCAGCAAATATTTTAATTGCCAATAACCCGCACGATATCGAAAAAAAGCTATTTAGTGAACTTGGTTACGGTGAGCCGATTAAAGTGATTGGCTGTAGGGATGAAGAGCATGAGTGCGAGCGAGTTGTTGCTGAAATAATTTCTCATAAATTTATGAAGCGCACCAGCTATAAAGATTACGCTATTTTGTATCGCGGTAATCACCAGGCGCGCGGTTTTGAAAAATCATTAATGAGTAACCGCATTCCCTATAAAATTAGTGGCGGAATGTCGTTTTTTTCGCGTTCAGAAATTAAAGATATTATGGCGTATTTACGCTTGTTGGTTAACCAAGACGACGATAATGCTTTTTTACGCATTGTTAATACGCCGCGCCGTGAAATAGGCACCGTTACACTTGAAAAGCTAGGCACACTTGCAAACGAAAAGCACCAAAGCTTATTTGCCACCTGTTTTGATAACGACCTAGGCTACCGCCTTAAAGGGCGTGGCTTAAATGCGCTTTCGGGGTTTGCACGTTGGGTTGTTGAGCTTTCAGATAATGCAGTGCGTAGCGATACGCTCGAAGCGGTAAAAGACTTGGTACGTAATATTAACTACGAAGCGTATTTATATGAGTCATCGCCAAGTGCCAAAGCGGCAGAAATGCGCATGAAAAACGTCTCTGAGCTGTATCGTTGGATCACCGATATGCTCACCGGAGATGCCGATAACGAACCGATGACCTTACCTGAAGTGGTCAGTAAATTAACGCTTCGCGATATGCTAGAGCGTAACGAGGAAGAAGATGAGTCTGATGCGGTACAGTTACTTACTTTGCATGCATCTAAAGGCTTAGAATACCCGTACGTATTTATGGTTGGGATGGAAGAGGGGTTATTGCCACACCAAGTAAGTATTGACGAAGAAAACGTAGATGAAGAGCGCCGTTTAGCATACGTAGGGATCACACGGGCCCAGCAAGAGCTGACACTAACGTATGCAAAAATACGTCGTCAGTTTGGCGAAACCTCACAAACAGAGCTAAGCCGCTTTGTGCAAGAGTTACCGCAAGATGACCTAGCGTTTGAAAACAAAAAAGCCCCAAGCTCGCAAGCTGAGCGCATGGAAAAAGGCCAAGCACGGGTCGCTAACTTAAGGGCGATGCTGAAAAAACCTAGTTAATAGACTGCGCGGCGTTGTTATTAGCCGCTACTGGCTCCGATAAGCCTTGCTGCTTAGCAACAAATAAGTTTAGTCCGTATTTATCTAGCAAGGCTCTAAAGTTGAGTATAGAAGGGCCTTTGGCAATAACTTTTATGCCTTTTAGCTGAGTGATTGCCAGTACACCTTGTAATTGCAAGTTAAAGCTTTCTTGTTGCAGTACGCGTTTACTAAAGGTTGAGCTAAGTAGTACATAATCGAAGGTAATGTCGGTCAGTGCATTTAGCTCACAGCGGTCTTTTGCAAAGTTATTTAAGCCAATGCTGTAGCCAAGCTGCGAGAGCTTTTTAAGGTTTTCTAGCTGAGTTGCACAGGCGTAACGTATTTCTTGGTCGTCAAACAATAAACACAGTTGGCTTTGCCCTTGCAGCTTACTTAATACCTCAGTAAATAAATTAAATTCAAGCGCTTCTAAAAGTAGCCCTGAGCATGGCAATAACACCATGGCTACATTTGCCGCTAAGGCATGGGAATAGGCGTGTTGTAATAGTTCTAATTCAACTTGGAGGTGCTGCTCTTTATCGGTTGCAAACTTTTTCAGTACTTCAAAACTGGTATAGCCTAATACAGGGTGTTCACCAAAGGCTTCAAATAGTGATTCTGATTGCTGTTGTTCATCAAGGTTTATAATATCTGCACTTCTAAAACTCATCGGGAGTGAATCAAGATGGTGCTGTGCTGGAGATTCTGCACTTGTTAGTGTTTGTGTTAATAGTGGGTGGAACAGCTCATAGCGGTCGCGCCCTGCATTTTTAGCGTAATACATAGCAGCATCGGCATCGCGAATAATTTCATCGGTATGCTGATAACTTGAATTTGAGTACGTTATACCAATACTTGCACCACTTTGAATGCAGGTACCTTTGCTGCAAAATGGCTTTTTCATTATATTAATAATGCGATCAGCTACATCTTCTGCTTGTTGTAGCTCTGTTAAGTGGGTAAGCAAAATTACAAATTCATCACCACCAAGGCGAGCGAGTAAATCGTGTTCGCGAATACAATGCGAAAATAAATCAGCCACACTTATTAAAAATTGATCGCCGGCATGGTGACCTAGTTGATCGTTTATATCTTTAAACTTATCTAAATCAATAAATAACACAGCAAAGTGATGATCAGGAAAACGATGGTAATGCTGCAGTGTTTTTTCTAGCTGGGTTAAAAACAAGCTGCGGTTAGGCAGGCCTGTTAATGAGTCGTGATGCGCATCATGATAAAGCTGTTGCTCTACTTTTTTACGCTCATCAATTTGCATTTGTAAATGTAGGTTAGCTTGCTGCAGCGCTTTTGTTTTTTCGTTAACTCGATACTCTAACTCTTGGTGGCTAGATTTAAGTGCTTGAGTGGCTAATTTTGTTTGTAAAACCGTGGCAATTTGGTGTGATACAAACGTAATAAGCTCGCAGTCATCGTTGCTAAAAATATGATTGTTATTATACGCTTGGCATACTATTAAGCCGATAACCCCTTGCGATGTTTTAAGCGGCGCACCTAGCCAGCTGGTGGCCATTTGCTCTTTAGGTACAGGTGTAGAGCGTTGTACTACACCCTTTTTTAGTAACTCTCTCGCTCTGCTTGGGTTAATAAGCTGAGTTCGCTCAGTACTAATTACTAATTCACTATACCCTTTTGCAAAACGCCTAGGCTTTGCCTCTGATCTATATTCGTCGGCGTAATATGGGAAGTCTATCCACCCAGTTTTCTTATTATAAAGAGCGATATACAGATTATCAGCATATGTAATCGTTCTAATTATTTGATGAATTTTTAAATAAGCATCATTAAGATTTTTTGCCTGTGTGGCTATTTCTGAAATCTTAAATAGGATCTGCTGTCGTTGAGAAGCACGTTTACGCTGCTCAACTTCTATGTTGAGCGCTTCGTTGCTTTGAGTAAGTGCACGTGTACGAATTTTAACTTCAGATTCAAGAAGTTCACGTTTCTTTACTCGCTCTATAGCAGTGGCTAAATAAAGTGACATGACCTCTAAAAGCTGAATTTGCTGAGAGCTGTAGTATTTTTCAGTATCATAGCTTTGCGCAGCAAGTACACCAATAATATGCTCACCTTGGTAAACTGGTACGCCCACCCAATGCTCTGCTGGCGTGCCCAGCGCTTTGAATAAGCCTCGGTCTGCGGCGTCTCGCATTTGTTGCTTAGTAAAATACGTTGTTTTACCTTCCTTAAATACATAGCCCGTTGCACCTTCATCGAAACTATTTGCTTGATGAAGCGGTACCGAAATACCATCTTTCTCATCTGCAAAATAAGATAGTTCAAGTGAATTGCTATATTCGTTTAATAGTACAACATAGAAGCTTTTACTGGGTACGTACTTTTGTAAAATATCGTGGATGGCTGGGTATAAAAGTATTAATTCAGCCACAGTACTAGCTTGCTCTGATAGTTGTATCAGGGCATTTTGTAAGTGGTGGGATTGTCTGTACTTTTCAAGTAGTGCTCTAAGTTTCTTATTTTGGTGCTCTAATTTACTCGGTTCAGTTCGTTTATCTTCCAATGATAGTAGCCGATAGTTATTATTGTATGTTTATTAGCCATATGATTTCATTGTTCAGGTCTATCGTCAAGTGACTATCACACTAAAACTTGCTATTAAAACACTAAAAGTGGTACAGAAAGGCTTTCCTAATTAACTTAAGTCAGCCTTATCGGGTTTATGGTTATTTAGATGTCATGAAATCAATAGCTGCGCTAATCTCATCATCAGAACAATCCATACATGTTCCTTTTGGCGGCATCGCATTAAAACCGTTGATAGCGTGATCAAGCAGTACATCTTTACCTTTAGCGATACGCGGTGCCCAGTCATCAGCTGATTTAGGTGCACCTAGTGCGCCAGTACCGTGACAGGCAAAACATGCGCCTTGGTACACTTGCTCACCAGAGCGAGGGCCAGTAGGAGCTGCGGCTGCAGCAGCTTTCTCGCCTTCAAGATAAACAGCGCCAACTGGTGCTAAACGTTTTTTAATCGCATCTTCAGTCATAGAGTTATCATATGGCTGTGCGTATGCGGTGGTTGCTAGCACTAATAATGCTGCAGCTGATAGTTTTTTCATTTTGCCTTGCTCACTTCGATTTGAACGTGATCAATCACGATTATAGATGACGGAAATTAAACCGATTATACCTTTGTGTAACAATTTATAAAACGCCCACTGATGTTTTTATCAATAAAACTGACTAATTTTTGCGTTAACGCAATAAAATTGCATGTTTCAGTTAACAAACATTTATAATCGGTGGCTTAGTAAATCACTATTTAAGCTAATGCTAGTACGTTTTTAACCAGTTTTTCGATCCCCGCATCGGCATCTAAAATAGACTGCGCCAGCATATAAGCAGGGGTGGTAACGAGTTTATTGTCCTCATCAATCACAATATCATCAACCGCACAGGCTGCGTGTGTAGAGCCTAGCTGGGTTAAAGCGCTTGCGGTCTGTTCATCATTACCTATGGTTAAAGTAGCATTGGGATATATAAACGGAATTAAAGCCGGCGCAATACACATGTAGCCAGCGGCTTTTTGTGCATTAGCAAATTGTTTACAGGCCTCTAATACTAGGTCGTTTATCTGCGCATCAGCGCCTTTAACGGCAAAATCACATAAGTTTTTAGCGGCGCCAAATCCCCCTGGTACTATTAACGCATCAAATTCAGATGCCTTTAATTCGCTTAATGATTTTATATCACCACGGGCAATGCGTGCTGCCTCGGTGAGTACATTACGGTTGCTTGGCATTTCTTCACCTGTAAGGTGATTAATAGTGTGAAGTTGTTCTATATCAGGAGCAAAACATTGATATGCAGCACCGTTTCTAGCTATGTGCAGCAGTGTTAATACTGCTTCGTTTATTTCACTGCCATCGTACACACCACAGCCGGCTAATATTACAGCTATCTTTTTCATGCTTTTGTGCTCCTTAAGTATTTTAAATAAGTCGTTTGGATGAAGTTTAACACGGGCCAAAACACACACTAAAATAATTTTTTAGTTTAAAAAGTATTCGCAGTGCAAGTTGTATTGCGGTTTATGCCATTTTTGCCTGTGCGCTCATAAAAAAAATTATAAAGGATCGCTATGATCTTTGATCCATTATGCTAGAATACTCCTCCGGTTATTTAAATGGATACAAATAACTAAAGTGACTAACAGCGGATGTATCAGTTAGAAAACCTTTTTCCACATTGGTTTTAAAATAATAAAAAAAGAACCTCGTATTATCTTTTTTAAACAAAACAAGCAGTTATTTATTTTTCTAAGCATTTTATTATGCATTGGAGGAATAGCTCGTGGCTGTTATCTACAAAGTTATCCACAGGTTGCTCCGCAATAATTATGGCTACTAAGCGTAATTCACTGTCGTTTTATTCACAACCTTATGGCATGCTTGTAATAATATTACTTTTTTGTATTTAGGATCCAAATTCACCATGGCTCAGATCCCCGAAAACCCGCTAATTTTAGTTGATGGCTCTTCATATTTATTTCGTGCTTATCATTCTCCACCGCATTTAACCAACTCTAAAGGTGAAGCAACTGGCGCTATTTATGGCGTGGTAAACATGCTTAAAAGTTTGATCAAACAATATGATCCGAGCCACATGGTGGTGGTGTTTGATGCCAAAGGCAAAACGTTCAGAAACGATATGTATAGCGAGTATAAAGCTAACCGTCCACCTATGCCTGACGATTTACGAACGCAAATAGCGCCACTGCACAGTATTATTAAAGCGATGGGCTTTCCGCTAATTAGTATTGAAGGGGTTGAAGCCGACGATGTTATTGGTACGTTTTCGCGAATAGCAACTGAGCAAAAGCGCCATGTATTGGTTTCTACAGGCGATAAAGACATGGCTCAGCTAGTTAACGAGCATGTTACGCTAATCAATACCATGACCGACAGCATTTCAGATCCTCAAACCGTTGTTGAAAAATTTGGTGTGGGTCCTGAGCTAATCATCGACTATTTAGCGCTAATGGGTGATAAGGTTGACAACATCCCAGGTGTTGAAGGCTGTGGACCTAAAACAGCTGTTAAATGGCTTCAAAAATATGGATCGCTTCAAGGTGTAATTGATAATGCCGGCGATATTAAAGGCAAGATTGGTGAGAAGCTTGCAAATGCCCTTGATCATTTACCACTTAGTTATGAACTTGCCACCATTAAATGTGATGTTGAGGTAGAGTCAGACCTAGATACCTTTAAAGTACAAGAGCCAAATAAAGATGAGCTTATTGCACTGTATGGTGAGTGTGAGTTCCGCCGCTGGTTAGCTGAGCTGCTTGATAACCCTAAAGATGCAGAAAAAGCGCTCCCTACTGAGGCAAATGAACTGCCAAAAGTAGAAGATGCTCATTACGAAACTATCTTAACCGAATCACAATTTGATACGCTTATTGAGCAGCTAAATAGCGCTGAGTTATTTGCCTTTGATACCGAAACAACCAGCCTTGATTACATGCAAGCGCAGTTAGTAGGTATGAGCTTTGCTGTAAAAGCAGGCGAAGCTGCTTACTTACCAATTGCACACGACTACCCGGGTGCACCAGAGCAATTAAGCCTTGAATATGTAATGCAAAAGCTTGGGCCAATCCTCGCCGATGCTAACAAAGCTAAAGTAGGGCAAAACCTAAAATACGACAAGAGCGTACTGGCTAATGCAGGCTATGAGCTCAATGGCATTAAGTTTGATACTATGCTTGAGTCGTACGTATTTAATAGCGTGGGCACTCGCCATGACATGGATTCATTAGCGCTTAAATACTTAGGCCATAAAAACATTAGCTTTGAAGATATAGCCGGCAAAGGGAAAAAGCAGCTTACCTTTAATCAAATTGAGCTTGAGCAAGCTGCGCCTTATGCAGCAGAAGATGCCGATATTACACTGCGTTTACACCAAGTACTTTGGCCAAAATTAGAAGCTGATGAGAAGTTAAAGTCAGTATTTGAAACAATAGAAATGCCATTAGTGAATGTTATTTCTGATATTGAACGCACCGGCGTAGCAATTGATAGCAACATGCTGGCGGCGCACAGCCAACGTTTAGGCGAGCGTTTACTTGAACTTGAAAAAGAAGCGTTTGAGATAGCTGGCGAACCATTTAACCTAAGCTCGCCAAAGCAGCTGCAAGTACTTTTATTTGAAAAACTTGAGCTGCCAGTCATTAAAAAAACACCTAAAGGTGCACCTTCAACGGCTGAAGAAGTGCTACAAGAACTTGCCCATGACTACCCATTACCTAAGGTGATTATTGAGCACCGTGGTTTATCTAAGCTTAAATCAACCTACACTGATAAATTACCATTGATGGTTAATGAGAAAACACAGCGCGTGCATACTTCTTATCATCAAGCTGTTACGGCCACAGGGCGTTTGAGTTCTACCGATCCTAACTTACAAAATATCCCTATTCGTTCTGAAGAAGGACGCCGTATACGTGAGGCATTTGTAGCGGCACAAGGCTATAAAATTGTGGCTGCCGATTACAGTCAAATTGAGCTGCGTATTATGGCGCATTTATCGCAAGACAAAGGGCTACTAAATGCCTTTGCTAATGGGTTAGATGTGCACAGTGCAACCGCTGCTGAGGTATTTGGGGTTGAGCTAGAGGATGTAACCACAGATATGCGCCGTAAAGCTAAAGCAGTAAACTTTGGGTTAATTTACGGCATGTCAGCCTTTGGTTTAGCGCGTCAGCTTGATGTACCACGCCACGAAGCGCAGCACTACATAGATAAATACTTTGAGCGTTTCCCTGGGGTACTTGAGTACATGGAAACAACCCGCGAAAAAGCGGCCGAGAACGGGTACGTAGAAACTATTTTTGGGCGTCGTTTACACTTACCCGAAATTAATGCACGTAATGGAGCTCGCCGTAAAGGCGCCGAACGCGCAGCAATCAATGCACCAATGCAAGGCACAGCCGCTGATATTATTAAAAAAGCAATGTTGAGCGTGCATAGCTGGGTTAATCAACAAGCTCCCAATACCATTAAGTTACTTATGCAAGTACACGATGAATTGGTGTTTGAGATTAAAACCGATTGTGCGCAAGCATACACAAAGCAGATTTGTGAGCTAATGTCGCAAGCGGCTAGCTTAGATGTCCCTTTAATTGTAGAAGCTGACGAAGGTGAAAACTGGGAACAAGCCCACTAACCTAAAACATGCTTATATTTTAAAGCGCTGCAAGGCGCTTTTTTATTACCTCTAAATAACTCACTCAATTAAGCGAATCGATATAAGTATTTCTACGCGTAAACAAAGTTTAGTTAAAAGTAGGTTAATTTAAGCAACTATTTGTATTAAATAGTTATATGTTCGTCAATTCGAACTATTTTGGCGGAATATCATTGTATTTTTATGCGCGCTTTTGCTAAAGTGCGCGCGTCCTCATCCTGTAGGACATCCTGTTGATGATGCATCTGAAAAGGTGCAACAAATTGATAGCTTCTCCCCAGTTTGCTATATCGGCCTGCTTGTTTTAAGCAGGCTGCTTTTTCTTCCTCATTAGATTGCCCTTTAAAGCTAAATAGCACCGCTAAGCGCTTTTTTACTATTCACACTTTATGCTCATTTATGCTTATTATTTTTTGTGCCATACCTTGTGCGCCCTCAAACGGGTATATGTATAAAGCAGTTATAAAGCAAACGTAGGCAAGTAAAGCTATCTCACGCAATGATTAGCGTGGATGTTGCGGTATGCCCCTAAAAAGCATCAGTTATAGGCTGCTATATCGTTATTAATTTTTTAATAACAGTACGGGCTAAGTAATTTAGCGCCGTCTTTAATTTGAGGTGGTTTGCCCCTATTTCAGGTGATAGTATCGAAAGCGCTATTATTCTCATTTTATTTTAGGAGTGCGTTATGTTTAAAACGTTAGCCATTATCGGTTTATCGTTATCAAGTGTTGCTTTGTCTAATGCCGCTCATGCAGATTGGCAGCTAGTCAATGACAAGAGCCAATTAAGTTTTGTTTCTATCAAAAAAGACTCGATTGCTGAGGCACATCATTTTACTAACCTAGAAGGAACACTTTCAGACAGTGGTGCTTTTAGTGTAAATATAGACTTAACCTCTGCAGAAACACTGATCCCTATTCGCAATGAACGTTTAACTCAATTTGTATTTGAAGCGGCTAAGTTTCCTCATGCAGTTTTAACCGCGGATTTAAAAAAGCAATTAAGTAATATTAAAAAGCCGGGCCAGCATGTATTAAAAGAGGTTGATGCACAGCTTGATTTTCATGGTAATAAAAAGCCATTAAAAATAAATGTACTTGTTAGCAGTGCCGAAAATGGCGATTTAAGCGTGTCGTCGTTTACGCCTGTGATTGTAAATAGCCAAGACTTTGGTGTGACCGAAGGCGTTAAAAAGCTACAGCAATTAGCTGGTTTGCCTGGAGTTGCTACAGCCGTACCAGTTACTTTTGCGCTAACACTTAAAAAACAGTGATCTCGTTAACGGCGCTTAGTAAGCAATTAAGCGAGCCTAGCAAACCGTTTGATAGTTGGCAGCCTACCGAGTGTGGTGAGCTGCCGATTATGATTAACGAGCATGGGCAGTGGTTTTACGATGGCAGCGAAATTACTCGTCCTGCGATGGTAAAACTGTTTGCCAGTGTTTTATGCAAAGAAGGTAAGCAGTTTTATTTAAAAACACCCATCGAAAAAATAGCGATAGAGGTGCAAGATGCGCCTTTCGTTATCGTAAGCTGGCATATTGAAAGCACAGCGCAAGGGCAGGTTATGTGTTGTATAGATAATTTAGCACGGCAATGGTTAATCAGTGCTGAGCAGCCTCTTTATATAAAAAACTATAAAAATGCAGCGGTGCCTTATTTGCAATTACCTTATGGGTGTAGCGCGCGGGTATCACGAAGTGTGTTTTATCAGTGGGCTGAAATAGCCGACGCTGATGAGCGCGGCTATTTTATAAAATCAGCAGGGGGAAAGTTTTATCTTTCGTAGGTGCTTATTTTTAAGCGTCTGAGCTGTCTTCATCACTTTGCGGTGGTGCAACAGCCACAATTGGCCCTAAATACCACTCATCTAGCTTTTTAGCGACTTCCGGTAAACCTGTTCCCTTAAGTGATGAAAAAGCGTGTACAGTAATATCACCGTCTAGTTCACTTAATTCACGGCGTACTTGCAGTACTTGTGCTTTACGCGCACCTTGCTTGAGCTTATCGGCTTTAGTTAAAAGCGCCAGTACTGGGATTTCGCTGCCAATAGCCCAGTTAATTAGATCTTTGTCTAAATCTTTTAATGGGTGGCGAATATCCATTAATATAACAATACCTTTTAAACTTTGACGTTTTTGTAGGTACTCACCCAGTGACTTTTGCCACTTCTTTTTCATTTCAATAGGTACTTTAGCAAAACCATAACCGGGTAAGTCTATTAAGCGCATATCATCTACTTCACCTAATTCAAAGGTGTTGATTAACTGCGTACGACCTGGCGTTTTACTGGTACGTGCAAGTTTTTGATCTGTCAGTGCATTAAGAGCACTTGACTTACCTGCATTAGAGCGACCTGCAAACGCGACTTCAATTCCCGTATCAGCAGGTAATTTAGTGATGTCTGGCGCGCTTGTTACAAAAGACGCAGTATTATATTTGATACGAGATTTGAGCACAGGCTCTCCTAAAAACGTAAAAGTTAATCTTATTGAGCTAAATTCACTCAGGGCGCGTATTTTATACTATAAAGGATGTATTAAAAAGCGTATTTAAACACCTAAAAACTCTATAAATGGCACTATTAAAGCTGCTTAAAGGTTAATCTAGGTCAAAACCCTATAAATTATAAGCTTAATATGAGTAGAAAACGTGCCAGAGAATTTTTTATCGTGTAGAATACATGAATTACAACATCCATATTGTAGATGATACAGGGTCGGAAACAGAGAATTCACCATGAAAAAAATAGCACTATCTTTAACAATATTGCTTGGTGCGTTGTCAGCAAGCAACGCAACAGCATTTGATGGCGATGTAAACGCAGGTAAAGAAAAATCAGCAACGTGTGCGGCTTGTCACGGCCCAGACGGTAATGCACCGGTTAATATTTACCCTAAACTTGCAGGCCAGCACCCAGATTACATCCTTAAACAACTTAAGGATTTAAAATTAGGTATGACTTCAGGCGGTAAAGAAGGCCGTATGGATCCTGTAATGAGCGCGATGGCTATGCCACTTAGCGAACAAGACATGAAAGACCTATCTGCTTATTTTTCTTCATTGAACATGACTGAAGGCGCCACCCCAAAAGACGTGGTTGAAGTTGGTCAAATGCTTTACAAAGCAGGCGATGCTGAACGTGGTATTCCGGCTTGTGCGGCGTGTCATGGTCCGCGAGGCAATGGTTCGTCTCTTGCTAAGTTTCCTAAAATTTCTTTTCAGCACCCAGAGTACATTAAAGCTCAGCTAGAGAAGTTTCGTGATGGAACCCGTAAAAACGACCATAACGGTATGATGCAAGATATAGCGAAAAAGCTAACTGATAAAGATATTGAAGTACTATCTCAATACTTAGGTGGCTTACACTAAAGTCGTATTTATTTAGTATTAGCTAGTGTAATACTATGTAATATGATTAAAAAGCAGCTTGCGCTGCTTTTTTTGTGTCCACATTTTAACGATATCACCCTTTAGTTTGTGAGACATTTGCCATGCTCTTTTGTAAGAAATAACTTATTTTAAAAATATTTTTACAGTTAAATTTATGTTTATTATAAATTTTTTGTTTTTTATATATGCTCTATGTAAGAAAAATTATATAAACCAGTTGTAACAAAAATATTAACGGGTAAATTAACCACTGTCGCAAAACAACAATAACAATATGGATTATGCTAAAGGAAAATGGCGCGACACGACTGAATAGCACATTGATGGTGCTACAAAAGGAAATAACAAGAAAGCGTCAGGATGACCGTAAATAATAAAATCTCAAGGAAGTTTAATAATAAAAACAAAATGGAATGTAACAAGGAAGGTTAAAATAATAACAATACGGACTGATAATAATAAAAATAATAAAGACTAAAAAAAGTCGAAGGGAGAAGTGTCCAGATAATGGCGCTCAGATTAGTAGGCGGTAGAGATGTTTTCTCTACCGCCTTTTTATTTGTCCTGTTACAATACCCACCGTTTAGCAATAAGCTAATGCGCTAATTCAACGAGCAACCCAAGCTTTAATGCGCAAATCGAATTCTTCTGGCTAGGCCAGCACTGCGATGCTCATGTTATGTGCCTCGCTCAAAACCTCTTAAGTGAGATGATCAAGATATGAGTAGAAAGAAAAAATCACGCAAAATTCCTTCAAACGGCCCTGTTCGTTTAAGCCAAGATAAGCTTAAAGAAATGCGTGCGTTAAAAGAGCAACGAGTTAAAAAACCAAAGGGTGCTAAGCCTGGTTCTCGTAATGCACCTGAGCTATTAGATAGCGATACTAAAAAAGCAAACTCAGCGCCAAAAGATAAGCGCGTCGGCAGTAAAAAAGCCGTGCCTTTAGTGGCTAGTGCACCACAGCCGCAAGTAGAAATGAAGCGTAACTTAAAGCCAACAGTTGAGCTTAAAAAGGTTACAGAGCCAGAGCTTACGCCTGAGCAAGAGCTAGAAGCGCTTGAAAACGATGAGCGTTTACTTAAGCTCGTTGAGCGCCATGAGCAAGGTGAAATGCTGACGGGTAAAGATGCGAAGTACTTTAATAGCCGTATTGCTCGCCACCAAGTGCTTTGTAAGTTACTAGGTATCGAAGATGAAGACGAAGACGAGTTTGAAGATGATTTTGAAGATAATTTCGAAAGCGACGGTAACTCAGATTTCGATAAGTACCTTTCAGATGATTTAGCCAATGAGTGGCTAGATGATGATGACGACAAATAGTAAGGGCGCTTAATGAGTACCGCAGTGATTGTAGCCTTGTTTGTAGGTGCTGTTATTATTGCTGGCTTAGCATTTTATGCAGGTCAGTTGCTCTATAAGCTTAACGCGCAAAAAAAGTTAATTGCGCAAAAGCAAGCAGAGCAACAGCAAAAGCTTAAGCAGTCGCGCTTAAAGCGTAACGCTAAACTTGCAGATAGCATTCATCTAATTGCTCGTGCAATGGCTGAAGAGCAATGTGAGTACTCTGAAGGCTGTTTACGGATTTGGGTTTTAATGTCTCAGTACGCTTTTGAAGATGAGCGAGATTTAACGCTAGCGTACCCAGGCATTTATAAAATGTATAACGTTGTGAAAGAAATGCCGACCCACGATGCACGCAAAAAATACTCTAAAAAAGAGATTTTTAAGCAAGATACAGCACGTTGGCGAGCTGAAGAAAACTTTAGTGATGAGATTAAAGCCGATTGCGACAAAATCATTGTTGAGTTTAAAGCTGCGCCGGGCAGCGAAAACATCGTGTTTAATTAAACCCTATAGAAAATACAAAAAGCAGACTCCGGTCTGCTTTTTTTATGCCTGCTTATCGACACGTTTTTACCACCTCAAACGTGATAAGCAAATTGGTATAGCACTAATTAAATCACACGTGAGAAACGGGTTTTACTTATTTGCTTTTGTAAGTGAGCATCAAAGCACATACATATAATACGAATAAATAGATTTCCGCGAGGCGTGACGCGTATTACCTTATCGTTTATATGCACCATGTCATCGTCTATTAAAGGCTTTAGCGCTAACAGCGCATCCGCAAAATACTCATTAAAATGTATAGAATGCTTTTTCGAAAATGCGTGTGTGTCTAATTCAAACTGGCAAATAAGTGATTTAATAGCCTCCGCGCGTATTACATCATCGTGCGTTAAATGCATTCCTTTATGTATAGCACTGCCGGCTTGCGTTTCTATTTCGTGATAATAATGCTTAAGCACTTTTTGGTTTTGTAAAATGGCCGTGCCAATTTGCGAAATAGACGAGACCCCTAAACCTAATAAGTCGCAATTACCGTGAGTAGTATAGCCCTGAAAGTTGCGATGTAACTGCCCTTTATTTTGCGCGACTGCAAGTTCGTTGTCGGCTTTTGCAAAATGATCCATACCAATAAACTGATAGCCTGCAAAGGTCATTTGCGCCAAGGTGTTTTTAAACATGGTTAGCTTGTCGTGGGCACTGGGTAAGTCAGCCTCTTTTATTTTACGTTGCGCTGCAAAGCGCTCTGGTAGATGCGCGTAATTAAATACAGAGACTCTGTCTGGGCTTAAGGCAATTAATTGCGCTATTGTTTTTTCAAAGCTTTGGGGTGTTTGTTTAGGCAGGCCATAAATCATATCTGCATTTATAGACTTAAAGCCAAGCTCGCGGGCTTGGGTTATCAGTGTTTTAACGGTATCTACTTGCTGTGTGCGGTTAACCGCTTGTTGTACCTCATCGTTAAAATCTTGAATACCAAAGGATACGCGGTTAAAGCCTAAAACCCGTAAGTGTATAAGCATATCTTTAGCAAGGGAGCGTGGGTCTATTTCAATGCCTCGCTCAGTGTTGCGGGTAAAGTGAAAGTGCTGCTCTAATAAGTTAATTAAGCGCGTCATTTGCTTTACAGTTAAAAAGGTTGGCGTACCACCCCCTAAATGCAATTGCTCCACTGTGTAGTGTTTAAATAAAGGTGCATGCGCTGCTATTTCTTTTGTTAAATAATCTAAATATACATCGGCTTTAGACTGATGGCGTGTGATCACCTTGTTACATCCGCAGTAGTAGCAAAGCTCACTGCAAAATGGGATATGAATATACAAAGAAAGTGAGCGACTAGATGATGATTTTATAGCGCTAACAAGGTCTTGTTGCTGATACCCCTCGCTTAAAGATAAAGCGGTAGGGTAGGAGGTATAGCGCGGCCCTGACACGTTATACTTATTTATAAGAGTTTGATCCCATTTTGGAAGCTTTATCATCACGCGCACCTTATGTATTAATGAGGTGTTGAGTATAAAAAGCTTTTAAGGGAGGGGTTTTGATCTACAACAAAAAAGGTGCCTAAGCACCTTTTTAAAATAGTATTTTTTGCTAATACGTTATGTTGTGGGCATCTTTTAAGTATTGAAACAATTCTTTATAGCCCTTGCCTGGCTTTTCAGCTTTAACTTCTTTAGCGGCGTTGCGTACCAATTGGCGCATTTTTTGGCGCTCTAGGGTCGGGTATTGCTCAATAGTTTCGTTAATTAAATCATCGCCTTGCTCAATTAAGTCGGTACGTAATTGCTCAATTTTTTTAATTAAAACCTCAGCTTGGTTATTTTTATTAAGCATTACATCAATAATGGCTTTAATTTCTTCAACGTTTTCTACTGTGCGTAGCGTTTTAGCAATGTAATTTAAGTGGCGGCGGTACGCATCGCTTTTATTACTGATTTTATCAGCAACTACCATGGCTGCTTTCAAATCGTCATTGAGTGGTAAGCGTTCGCGTTGCTTTTTCCCCATTTTAGCAATTTCAGAACCTAACTGATGAAACTCTTGCGCGTCGCGCTTTAGTTCACTTTTTGATACGTAAATAATTTCTTCTTCAATTTCAGCAGGCTTGCCTTTTTTCTTCGCCATGGGGTGCTCTTAAGTAAAAATAACTTTTGCCATTATACGCGATTCTTTTAGTGATTAATATTAGCTGATGTGGTGCAGTGAGTGTGTTAGCATTTAAAGATAAGAAATGCGTGCAATATTGCCTTAAGGCTCAGGACTTAATTTATGAAAAGCCAACAACACGATCCAATTTATTCTCAAATCTCTCAAGTAAAAGATGCCGTAGCTGAAGTGCTCGAGCATGCTAAAAAATTGGGTGCCACTGCCGCAGAAGCTGCTATGTCTAGTACATCGGGTTTATCGGTAAGCACACGCATGGGTGAAGTAGAAACCATAGAGTTTAACCAAGATGGTGGTTTAGGTATCAGTGTTTATGTAGGGAATAATAAAGGCTCGGCGTCTACTGCTGATCTAAACCCAAAAACACTGCGCACGGTAGTAGAAAAAGCCATTGATATTGCCAAATTTACCTCAGACGACCCTTTTAATGGTATTGCCGATAAAGAATTACTCGAGTTTGCCCCTAAGGACCTTGATTTATATCACCCGTGGGATGTAAGCCCTGAGCAAGGTATTGAGCTATGTCATGCTGCAGAGCAAGCCGCTTTAAATGCTGATGAGCGTATTGTTAATTCAGATGGTGCAAGTTTTTCATCGCACCAAGGCTTACGTGTGTATGGCAATAGCCATGGTTTAATTGCTGGTTTTCCACGTACGCGCCACAGCATTAGCACTATGGTAATAGGCAAAGAAGGCGAGCACATGCAGCGCGACTCTGCTTATACTGTTGCTCGCGATCAGGGCGGACTTAACGACGCTGCTGCGGTAGGCCTAGAAGCCGCCACCGAAACTCTGGCTAAACTAAATAGCCAAAAGCTGGGTACTATGAAAGTCCCTGTTATTTTTAGAGCCGATATTGCCAATTCATTGTTTGGCCATTTAGTGTCGGCAATTGGCGGCGGGGCGCTTTATCGTAAATCGAGCTTTTTACTCGACAGCCTAGGCACCCAAGTATTTAGTAAGAACGTTAATATTGCTGAGCGTCCTCATATATTAAAAGGATTAGCGTCGTCGCCTTTTGATAGCGAAGGGGTAAAAACGATTGACCGTGAAATTATTCAAGGCGGTGAGCTGCAAACCTACTTATTAGCAAGTTATGCAGCGCGTAAATTAAATATGGCTCCAACAGGCCATGCAGGCGGTATTCATAACTGGTTAGTTGAGCAAACGCACAACGATTTATCGGCTTTATTAAAAACCATGGGAACAGGCTTATTAGTTACCGAGCTGATGGGGCAAGGCGTAAACACCGTTACGGGTGACTACTCGCGTGGAGCAGCTGGTTTTTGGATAGAAAACGGTGAAATTCAGTACCCTGTTAGTGAAATTACCATTGCCGGAAATTTAAAAGACATGTTTAAAGGTATTTCGGCCATAGGGGGCGATATTGAGCGCAGAGGCGGCATTCAAACCGGCTCAGTACTTATAGAGCAAATGCAAGTAGCAGGCGCTTAATAGCAATTTGCAATAATACGTAATTAAGCGAATTGGTATAATATAAAAGCACATATTTAAGCCGAGCATTTAAACGCTTGGCTTAAACGTGCTTTATTTAAATTTTTGAGGTGTTGAATGGCTAAAGATAGGTACGCACCAAAACCCCTGACTGACATTATGGCAGGCCTTAATAATCGCTTATCGGCCTATGCAGGTAAAAGCCAAGCGCTTGATAAGCAACAGGTGTTGCTTAAAGAGTTTTTAGGCCCAAAGCTTGCTGAAAAATGCCGTGTGAGTAATTACCGCGATGGCACGTTGATGATTGAAGCTGTATCGGCGGCAATTGCCCTTAAACTTAATTATTTAAAAATGGATATGCAGTCGCATTTTAGAGCGGCAGGCATGGCAGAGCTCGGACAAATTAAAATTGTTGCAAACCCTCAAGCAACAGCGCGCTTAAGCCCAACTGCAGATAAACCCGGCCCCGCAGGTAAAGCACCTGGCAATTCAAGAAAAATGAGCCAGCAAACTTCAGATTACCTTAATGCCATTGCCGCATCAGCGCCACCTTCGCTGAAAGAAAAGCTAGAGCGCCTTGCTCGCCATGGTAAAAAATAACTCCCAAAAGCGCGATTATGGTTGTTGGTAGGGCTATTTTGTTACCTCGTCTCATAGAAAATACTTTGTTACATATTCTATTTTATTGTTTCTTTAATGGGGTTTATCATACAAATTCGGCGTGTTGTTTTAACCGCCTAAATATTAATTTCATTAAGTGAAAGCATCGCAGGGCGCTTTTATTTTTTCTCTGGCATGCAATAGTTTAATGAAATAGATATTTTATTCTTTACTAACAAACGGAATAATTATGAAAAAAGTAACTATTACCGCTGCAAGTATCGCACTTGCACTGGGCCTAGTAGGTTGCGGTGAAAAACAACAAGAAACGCAAGTGGCCGACACCGCTGCCGTTACAGCACCGGCAGAAAAAACGCTTGAGCTAGGTGTAAACCTTGCCAATATGGATGAGTCGGTTCGCGCACAAGATGACTTTTATTACCATGTAAATGGACAGTGGCTTGCTAAAACAGAGATCCCTGGCGATAAGTCGAACTACGGCTCGTTCACACAATTATACGACGAGTCGCAAAAAGCGATGAAAACAGCGCTTGAAAGTGCCGCTAATAATAGCAGTGCTAAAAAAGGCAGCGATGAGTACAAAATTGGTGCTTTTTACAAAAGCTACATGGATAAAGATACACGTGATGAGTTAGGTATTACCGCTTTACAACCTTCACTTAATACCATTGATAGCCTAGATTCAAAAGCTGATCTTGCTCCTTTAATGGCTAAGATTCAGCAGCAAGGCGCTAGCTTACCATTTGGCTGGTTTGTAAATAACGACGCTAAAAATTCAAGTGAATACGCGCTGTACTTATCGCAATCTGGACTTGGCTTACCTGATCGTGACTATTACTTAAAAGATGATGAAAAATTTACTAAAATTCGCGCATCTTACGAGCAATACATAACCGATATTTTAGCTAAATCAGGCGTTGAAAATGCCGCTGATGCCGCGAAAAACGTTATCGCATTTGAAAGCGCTTTAGCTGAGGCGCAATGGAGTAGAGTACAAAGCCGTGATGCAACTAAGTCATACAATAAAATGACCGTAGCTGAGGCAAATAAGCTAACAGGCGACTTTGATTTAGCTGCATTTTTCAAAAGTGCAGGGGTAGATACCTCAGACATTATTGTACGTCAGCCAAGCTACTTAGAAGGGTTTGCTGATGTGTACAAAGAAACAGATTTAGCAACGTGGAAAAACTACTTAAAGTTTCATTTTGTAAGTGGTTACGCGCAGTTACTGAGCACTGACTTAGTTGATCTTAAATTTGATTTTTACAGCACCACATTACGCGGCGTAAAAGAGCAAGCGCCACTTTGGAAAAAAGCGGTTGATGCATCTAACAGCGTACTTGGCGAAATTTTAGGTAAAGTATACGTAAAAGATAACTTCCCGCCTGAAGCAAAAGCACGTATGGAAGAGCTGGTAGATAACGTTATTAAAGGTTACGGCGTTGCTATTGAAAACCTGGAGTGGATGAGCCCTGAAACCAAGCTTGCAGCCCAAGAAAAGCTAAACAAATTTACCCCAAAAATTGGCTACCCAGATAAGTGGAAAGACTACTCACAGCTGAGCATTAACCCTGATGAATTAGTGGGTAACTACATACGTTACAGCCAGTGGGCTTATAGCGACATGATTGCTAAATTAGGCAAGCCAGTGGACCGCTCTGAGTGGCACATGACGCCACAAACAGTGAATGCTTACTACAATCCAGTAAATAACGAAATTGTATTCCCAGCTGCTATTTTACAGCCACCGTTCTTTAATTTAGAAGCCGATGACGCTGTAAACTACGGTGCAATTGGCGCAGTAATTGGCCACGAGTTAGGTCACGGTTTTGACGACCAAGGTGCTAAATACGATGGTGACGGTAACTTACGTAACTGGTGGAGTGAGTCTGACCTTAAACAGTTTGAAGAGCGTACCGGTGCGTTAGTAGCGCAATACAACGAATATAAACCGTTTGAAGATGCGGGTGTTAACGGCGAGCTTACCCTTGGCGAAAACATTGGCGACCTAGGTGGTTTAACGGTGGCTTATAAGGCGTATCAATTATCGTTAGGTGAGAACAAAGCGCCTGTTATTGATGGCTACACCGGCGATCAGCGCTTCTTTATGGGTTGGTCACAAATTTGGCGTCGTAAGTACCGCGATGAAGAGCTACGTAACCGCTTAATGACAGACCCGCATTCACCAAGTCACTACCGTGTTATCGGTATCTTGTCGAACATGCCTGAGTTTTACCAAGCGTTTGACGTAAAAGAAGGCGACAAAATGTATATCAAACCAGAAGACCGCGTAAAAATTTGGTAATTGATAGCCTGTTAGTTAACTTGAATCTGGTTAAGAGATAAATTACCCAGCTTTTAGGTTAGTAAATAAAAGCCAGTAAGTGTTTAGCTTGCTGGCTTTTTTATATTTAAATACTGAGTACTAATACCAATGCGCAATGATACTTAATTTAGGGCTACTGCATGAGTGTTTTATGCATCCAGCTTTGATTGCTTAAAATATTTTTATACAAAGCCAGCTGGTTTTGCGCACGTTCTAAATTATGTTCTGCATGGGTGGTTTTAAAGTACACGTCGTTATTTAAGTAATCAGTTAAAAACCGCACACTGAGCATTAGCGGCATAACTTTAGCGCCAAGTAGCAAACTTGCTTGCTCTTTGTTGCTAATAGCCGATTTAAGGGGGGCAAGGTAGCCTTTAACAAGGGCTGTAAATACCTCTTTGCGAATAACCACTTTATCAAGGTTAATCGAATCTTCTGGCTCAGCGCAGCAAAATGTGCGCACCATGTCTCCAAAGTCATACAATAAAAAGCCTGCCATACATGTATCTAAATCGATAACTGCTTTAGCTTTATATGTATTGCTGCAATACAGCATATTATTTATTTTAGTGTCGTTGTGGCACACCCGGGTGGGCAAATCGGCTGTTACGTCAGCGAGTTCTTTTACTAAATACTGTTGTGCAATGCAGTAGTCAATGTCGTTTTTACACTGCTGCAGCCGCTCTTTAGTGGCGTTGCTAATAGCTGTATTAAGCTGCTCAAAGCGCATAGCTAAGTTATGGAAGTCAGTAATAACAGGGTAGAGACTTGATGCGTCAAAATCGAGCAAGGCACGTGTAAAGGTGCCAAATGCAAATGCGGCTTGCTGTGCGTGATGGGGCTCTGTAACCACATCTTCGCTAATACTTTGGCTAATAAAATTAAGCACGCGATAGTACGCGTTGTTAATTGTAATAAGGTATTCACCTTGGCAAGTACTTATATGCTTAACAATGTCGAGCGGGTAAGTATTTGCTTGTTGTTTAGCGCTTAGGTGCTGCTCAATTAACTGTGCGTTATTAACCAGTTGTGCTGGTTTTTTAAATACATGGGTATTGAGCTTTTGAACAACAAATTGCTGCGCAGCATTAGTTAACAGCCACGTGGTGTTTATATGTCCGCTGCCTAAAGAGCTCACCTGAGTAAGCTCAGGGTTTAGCGCTAATAGCTCACTTAATTTATTTTGTATTGCTGTATTCATGTGCTTTAGGCGTATCGCGCTTGTATTTTTTCGATAATCTCGGCGTTAGCAGCAGGGAACTCATAGTTACTAAGCTCATTAATAGTGACCCATTCACTTGGTTGCCCTTCGGCGCCATGTGCTTCACCGCTAAAGTTACTCACAACGTGAATATCAAGTTTTACACATTTATCGCCATAGTCATGTTCAATCACCATAAGTTGGCTAGAGCTATGAATGGTAATGCCAACTTCTTCACTTAGCTCACGCTTAAGTGCAGCAAATACGCTCTCGCCAGCTTCTACTTTCCCGCCTGGAAATTCCCATAAGCCACCTTGATGTTGCTCATCAGCACGCTTGCAGATAAAGATGGCGTTATTTTTTTTTATTACGCCTACCGCTACATTTACAATTTTTGTTGTCATGTTTTTTTCTCCATAAAAAAAGCGACGCTAGCGTCGCTTTTTAATTACATACAATGCGTCGTTACTTTAATTTACCACAACATTGCTTAAACTTTTGTCCTGAGCCACACGGACACGGATCGTTACGGCCAACTTTAGGCGCTGTTCTTGCCATTACAGTTGCGCTTTGAGGTGCTTCACCGCCTACATGTTCAGCTTCTTCGTGTTGGTACTCGCGAGGGGCATTTTCACTTTTACGGTGTTGCTCTTCTACTTTTTCAACATCTTCTTCGGCACGAACTTGTACTTTACTTAAAATGCCCACTACATCAACTTTTAAGTTTTCAAGCATTTCGGTGAATAGCTCAAACGACTCGCGCTTGTATTCTTGCTTAGGATTCTTTTGTGCATAGCCACGTAAGTGAATACCTTGGCGTAAATGATCCATTGCAGCAAGGTGATCTTTCCAGTGCTGATCAAGACTTTGAAGCATAATCGCTTTTTCAAACTGGCGTAGTACAGAGTCGCCAACTTGCTCTTCTTTTTGCTTGTAAGCTTGCTCAACCGCTTGCTCAATACGCTCTCGAAGTTTTTCTTCGTATAGTTTATTGTCATCAGCTAACCACTGCGTGATAGGTAGCTCAATCAGGAAGTCTTGTTTTAAGCGCTCTTCAAGGCCTGGGATATCCCACATTTCAGCAAGACTTTGTGGTGCAATGTATTGATCAATAACACCGGCAAGTACATCACCACGGATTGCTGTAATGGTTTCTGAAATATCGCCTTCTTCAAGCAGTTCGTTACGTTGAGAGTAAACAACACGACGTTGATCGTTTGCTACATCATCGTACTCAAGTAATTGTTTACGTACATCAAAGTTACGTGCTTCTACTTTACGCTGAGCGTTTTCAATTGCACGGTTAACCCAAGGGTGCTCAATGGCTTCGCCGCGTTGCATGCCTAGTTTACGCATCATGTTAGTCATGCGCTCGCCGGCAAATATACGCATTAGCGCATCATCCATCGATAAGTAAAAACGGCTAGAGCCGGCATCACCCTGACGACCAGCACGGCCACGTAATTGGTTATCTATACGGCGCGATTCATGACGCTCAGTACCAATAATGTGTAAACCGCCAGCGTCAATTACTGCATCGTGGCGAATCTTCCACGCCGCTTTAATTTCAGCAATTTGCTCATCTGTTGGGTTTTCTAGTTTTTCAACTTCGCTGTTCCAGTTACCACCAAGCACAATATCGGTACCACGACCGGCCATGTTGGTTGCAATTGTTACAGTACCTGGTAAACCAGCATCCGATACGATGTCAGCTTCTTGCGCGTGGAATTTAGCATTAAGTACGTTGTGCTTAATTTTTTCTTTGCGTAAAAACTGCGATAAATACTCAGAGCTTTCAATCGAAATAGTACCTACAAGCACAGGCTGTCCGCGCTCTTGGCAATCTTTAATATCGGCTAAAATAGCTTCGTATTTTTCTTCTTGTGTTAGGTAAACTAAATCGGCGCGATCATCACGGATCATCGGCTTATTAGTTGGCATAACAACCGTGTCTAGGCCGTAAATAGATTGAAACTCAAATGCCTCAGTATCGGCTGTACCTGTCATACCGGCTAAAGTTTCGTATAAACGGAAGTAGTTTTGGAACGTGATTGAAGCCAGTGTTTGGTTTTCGTTTTGAATTTTTACACCTTCTTTAGCTTCAACAGCTTGGTGTAAACCTTCAGACCAACGACGACCTTCCATTGAGCGCCCTGTGTGCTCATCGATAATAATGACTTCGTTTTCTTTAACAACGTAATCAACATCTTTTTGATAAAGCTTGTGGGCACGAAGTGCGGCATACACATGGCTCAGTAAGGTAATGCTACCGGCTGAGTAAAGCGAGTCGCCTTCTTCAATTAAGCCACGCTCAGTAAGTAGGTCTTCTACTTTAATTTGACCGCGCTCAGTTAAATGAACTTGCTTAGACTTTTCGTCGATTGTGTAATCGCCATCACCTTCAATGCCTTCTTCGTCTTCTTTTTCTTGAAGTTCTAAAAGCGGCACAATTTTATTGATCTCGATGTATAGCTCAGAGCTATCTTCAGCTGGGCCTGAGATAATAAGTGGCGTACGCGCTTCATCAATTAAGATTGAATCCACTTCATCCACTACCGCATAAAACAATGGACGCTGTACGCGTTCATCAATGCTAAATGCCATGTTGTCACGTAGGTAGTCAAAACCAAACTCGTTATTAGTACCGTAAGTAATATCGGCACTGTAAGCTTGTTTTTTCTGTTGTGGCATCATGCCTGGTACGTTACAGCCCACAGTAAGGCCTAAGAACTCAAATAACTCGCGGTTTGTTTCAGCATCACGTTTAGCAAGGTAGTCGTTCACGGTAATTACGTGCACGCCTTTGCCTGTTAAGCCATTTAAGTAGGCTGGAAGTGTGGCTGTGAGGGTTTTACCTTCACCGGTGCGCATTTCTGCAATACGACCTTGATGTAAAACCATGCCGCCTAATAGCTGTACGTCAAAGTGACGCATGCCATTTACACGCTTTGACGCTTCGCGTACCACAGCAAATGCTTCTGGTAGAATGTCGTCAAGGTTTTGTCCGTTATCGTAACGTTCTCTAAACTCAGCTGTCTTAGCTCTTAAATCTTCATCAGAAAGCGCTTCTAATTGCGTTTCTAGCGCATTAATTAGCGCGACCGTCTTTCTTAGGTTTTTAATAGTGCGGTCATTGCGACTACCAAAAATCTTGGTAAATAAATTAGATATCATGATAAAACCGTTACAATGTATTCTTTGTTAACCGAGTGTCGGCTAACCCATTTTTTACAATTGGTAATTAATATGTACTTTTACATAACCTGTAGAACATATTAATTAGCAATTTTGTATTAAAGAGCCTCAAAGCACTGTTTAATACGTGTGCTACTATACCAGACTCTGCCAAACAACAAACTATCTCAACTAAAAGATGTGTATTAAAAACAGAAAAATTTGATCTGATGCGTAAAAACCACTTTAACTGATTTAATTACGCTAAAAAATAGCAGCAAGTTGTGAAGATATGGTGTTAAAAAATTTAAAAACAAGAGTGCTAGGGCATGCGGGCCTTGGGTGATTGAAATTCATTCAATCCACAATGCTCAACACGCCCTAGGTGGGTTAATTTTATACTTAGTTACCCACCTTATTACGCTATGTATTTAAAGCTTAAACTGATTAACCGTTTTGTTTAAGGCAACAGCAAGGTCGCTTAAATCGCGCGCTTCATCTGCTAAAATGTGTGCGTGATCAGCGGTGCTGTTTACTAAGCCATTAATTGCTGCAAGGCTGGTATTAATATCCTCTGCGACAACGGTTTGTTGCTCAGTTGAAGTGGCAATTTGGTGGCTTTGGTCTTGCACTTTAGTTACCGACTGAGCAATGTTTTGTAATGAACTTAGCACTTCTTTTGTTTGCGATACTGAGCCTTCAGTTTGCTCTTGCCCTTGTAGCATCATTACCGACGCTTGTTGGGCAATTTGCTGTAAGCGAGAAATCATATTACGAATATCGTCTGTTGATTCTTGCGTACGGCTTGCCAGTGAACGTACTTCATCAGCAACTACCGCAAAACCACGGCCATGCTCACCTGCACGCGCAGCTTCAATGGCGGCATTTAGAGCAAGTAAGTTAGTTTGATCGGCAATGGAGTTAATTACATCCACCAATGCACCAATGTTATTGCTTTCTTGCTCAAGCCCTGCTACCACTTTAGACGCTTCACCTATGTGTAGCGCAAGTTCGGTCATCACACGTTGTGCTTGAGTTGAGCGGTCAGCCCCTTCGGCAGTAATAGCTTGTACTTCTTCGGCGGCGCTGTTGGTATGCTGTGCGTTACGCGATATTTCAAGTACAGTGCTGGCCATTTCGGTCACGGCGGCACTTACGCTGTCTACTTGTTGTTTTTCTTGCTGTATTTCGGTGTTGGTTTGAGCAGACACGTTTTTAAGTTGCGCTGCGGCATTAGTTAACTGCTCAGCTTGTGCGGCTGTTTCTAGCATCATGGCGCGCAGCTTATCAATGAATGTATTCATGTGATTGGCAAGCTGGCCGACCTCATCCTGGCTGGTAATATTAATCTTTTGGGTTAAATCGCCTTCGCCCGATGCAATATCACGCATTATATTAGTTAAAGTGGTAATAGGCTGCGAGATCATGTGGGTTGCCCATAATATCATCGCTAAAATGATCACTAAAATAATCACCACTGCGGTGGTTGTGGTGGTAACCGCCTCATTAACGGGGGCTTCAATCATGCTGGTTGGGATCAGTATACCTACATACCAATCTAGATAAGGTTGCTCTAGTTGTAAGCGATGGTACACCACATAATACTCTTCTCCTTTTAAGGTCACCAATTGGCTGCCTTCGAGGTTATTACGCATTTGTGCGTTAAGCTCTGTAAAGCCTGAAGTATTATTAAACTGGCTTTCAAGGCCATCTAGCCCTTCTTTACCTTTAGGGCCTTCGTCGGTGTTAGACAGCTTATGGCCGGTAGCATTTGAAAAGTGTACAACCTTTTGATTGCCATCGAGTAAAAAGCCATAACCTTGGCCGTTAAAGCGAATACCTTCAACCATATCGTTGATTTTATTAAGCTGTAAATCAACGCCGCCCATACCAATAAGTTTACGCTGTGCGTTGTATACCGGCTGTTGTACAACTGCTGAGGCAACCCCAGTGGTTAAATCGACCGATATAGGGCCTACGTAAAGTTTATTAATTTGCAGGGCTTCTTGCCACCAACCACGTTTATAGGCGTAGTAAGGTTGGCCATTGTAATGGCTGGTACGCTCGTTTTCTTTAAAGTATTCACCGGTGGTTGCTGATGCGAAAAACGCCGACAGTACATTTTCGTCATTTGAGCTAATGCGTACAAAGTCTTGATTAACTTCGTTGTAGCCGGGGGCATTTTTAATCGGCTGGTCGCGAGTATCCCAATTTTCAAAAAAATTAACTAAATGCGGGTTATTAACAAACGTAGAAACCAGCTTGCCATACTTTGCAAAGTAGCTTTGCATTGAAAGTTGTTCGCTTTGTAGGTAGCTTTGAGCTTCGCGCTCAATGTTTACTCTGGAAAGGTTAGCGATGTGATTTACAAAAAATGTTGAAGCAATAATTAGCAAAATGGTGATGGTGCCACCAATCAATAATAATATTTTCTTCCGTAATGATAAATTATTTAGCATAAGTGCACGTATTATTGTTTTTTAGTAGGTTGTATCTAATCATATCTTACTTTAAATCTCTATGAAGTTAGATAAAAAGCACTAATTATGCGTTTAAAATGAAGGGTTATGCAAAAATGGAAACAAAAGCTAATAAATTAGTAGTATTAGGCGCAGGCTGGTTGGGTCATACTTTGTGCCTACAAGCTAAACAGGCGGGTTGGCAGGTACAAGGTACGCATAGAAGTGATGAGCACACAGACGATTTTCAGCGTCAATTTGTACTGATTGATGGGCAACTAATACACCAAATAGATTTACACGATGCTTACTGGGTGTGTGCAATCCCCCCACGAAGCAGACACAGTGAAAGTAACTACCCAGAAACACTAAGCGCTGCACTTTCACTTTCTAAACAATTAAATGCAAAGGGCTTTATTTTGTGCTCATCTACCGGTGTGTACGACCAAGAGCCGGGTGTTTACACTGAAAGCAGTGAAATAAGTTGTACCAATGAGCGACAAATAAAACTATACGATGGCGAAGAAAAGGTGCTTGAGCAAGATGGTAAAGTTCTGCGTTTAGCAGGGTTATTAGGACCTAACCGCGAGCCGGGGCGCTTTGTTGCTGGGAAAGAATTAAATTCATCGAGCCAGCAGGTGGTTAATATGGTGCATCAACAAGATGTGATAAACGCCATTTTTGCGGTAATAGAAAACTATAACTCGGGGCAAAATATTTACAACGTGGTAAATCCATCGCACCCAACTAAAGCGAATTATTATGCACAAAAGTGTGCAGAGCATGGCGGCGAAATGCCAACCTTTACCAGTAATGAAAGTGCTGAGCGCAAAGTACTTGGCTCAGCAATTGAAGCGTTAGGCTTTAGCTATCAGCATGGAATTTAAAATGCGATGGTAGTGGGTTGTGGTGAATAAAGTCGCACAATGCCCCTTGTGCTAAAAGCGTATTGGTTGCCTCTATATCGGGGGCAAAGTAGCGGTCTTTATCGTAGTAACTTACATGCTCGCGCAGCAGAGCTTTTGCTTTTTCTACTTGCGGTGAAGGTTTTAGTGGGGCTCTAAACTCAAGCCCTTGAGCAGCTCCAAGCCATTCAATTGCTAATACCCCGCGGGTGTTATTGGCCATTTCCTTTAAGCGCCTTGCTGCAAAGGTTGCCATAGAGACATGATCTTCTTGATTTGCTGATGTTGGCAGGCTGTCTACCGAGGCGGGGTGCGCAAGCGATTTGTTCTCGGAGGCAAGCGCAGCCGCGGTTACTTGGGCAATCATAAAACCTGAGTTAACTCCGCCGTTTTCAACTAAAAAAGGTGGCAATGTAGAGAGGTTTGAATCAATAAGTAGCGCGATTCTTCGCTCTGCCAGCGCGCCTATTTCGGCAATCGCAATGGCTAAGTTATCAGCTGCCATGGCAACGGGCTCTGCATGAAAGTTACCACCGGATATAATATCGCCCACATCGGCAAATACCAGCGGGTTATCGGTAACGCCGTTTGATTCACATAACAACACCTCTGCGGCGTGGCGTATTTGTGTTAAACACGCGCCGAGTACCTGAGGTTGGCAGCGAAGGCAGTAAGGGTCTTGCACTTTTTCGCAGTTTACGTGAGATTGGCTAATTTGTGATTCAGTACTAAGTAGCTCTCTAAATACACTGGCCGTATCAATTTGGCCGCGTTGCCCCCGTATTTCGTGAATGCGTGCATCAAAGGGCGCACGGCTACCCATTGCGGCTTCTATGCTAATAGAGCCTATAACACAGCTTTGTGCATATAAATCTTCTGCTTTGAAAAGCCCTTGTAACGCAAACGCGGTAGAGGCTTGTGTACCATTTAACAGTGCTAGTCCTTCTTTTGCGCCTAATGTAAGAGGTGAAAGATTGGCAATTTTCAGCCCTTGAGCAGCACTTATAATTTCACCTTTGTGGCGCATTTTGCCTTCACCTAATAGTGGAAGGCACATATGAGCAAGAGGCGCTAAATCGCCCGAAGCACCCACAGACCCTTTTTGTGGTACGCACGGGTACACTTCACTGCACAGTAGTTGCATAAAAAATGCGATCACCTCTAGGCGTATCCCTGAGTAGCCCCGAGACAAAGAGTTTACTTTTAAGGTCATCATTAGTCTTACAGTGCTGTCGTCCATGAGCTCCCCAATACCGGCAGCATGCGAAAGCACAATACTGCGCTGCAGTAGCTCAAGCTCGTCATCTGCTATTTTTGTATTGGCTAATAAGCCAAAGCCGGTGTTAATACCGTACACCGTTTGGCGTTTGTTTATTACGTTTTGAACAGTTTGTGCACTGGCCGCTATTTGTGTACTGGCGCCATCGACTAAGTTAAGTGTGACAGCTGAGTCATTAATTTTTCTTAGGGTGCTTAAATCTAACTGCCCTGGTGTGAGAGTGTGTGAAATCATGACTATTCCTTGTTTAGCATAGGGAGATCTAGGTGGTGCTCTTGCGCACAATTTTTTGCAATGTCGTAGCCTGCATCAGCATGGCGCATAACGCCGGTAGCAGGGTCGTTCCAAAGCACACGAGCTATGCGTTGCGCAGCTTGTTCACTACCATCTGCAACAATAACCACGCCTGCGTGCTGGCTAAAGCCCATGCCCACTCCGCCGCCATGGTGCAGCGACACCCACGTTGCGCCACCCGCAGTATTAAGCAAAGCATTAAGTAACGGCCAATCAGAAACGGCGTCTGAACCATCTTGCATACTTTCGGTTTCACGGTTGGGGCTTGCTACAGAGCCAGAGTCGAGATGATCGCGACCAATTACAACCGGCGCTTTAAGCTCGCCATTTTTAACCATGTCGTTAAAGGCCAGTGCAAGGGGGGCTCGGTTTTTTAAACCAACCCAGCATATGCGCGCTGGCAACCCCTGAAATTGAATGCGCTCACGTGCCATATCAAGCCAGTTATGTAAGTGGGTATCTTCTGGGATAAGCTCTTTCACTTTTGCATCGGTTTTATAAATGTCTTCGGGGTCGCCTGAAAGCGCAACCCATCTAAATGGGCCAATTCCTTCACAAAATAACGGACGGATATAAGCAGGCACAAAGCCCGGAAAATCAAACGCGTTAGTAACGCCTTCTTCAAATGCCATTTGGCGAATGTTATTGCCATAGTCGGTAGTGGCAGCACCGGCTTTTTGAAGTGCTAGCATGGCGTTTACTTGCACTGCCATAGATTGCTTAGCGGCTTTAACCACTGCCTGTGGGTTTTGTTCACGCATTTTTGCTGCGTGTTGCATGTTCCAACCTTGCGGTAGGTAGCCGTTGAGTGGGTCGTGCGCTGAGGTTTGGTCGGTCACTATATCAGGGGTAATATTGCTGTTTGCCAGTGCAGTAAAAATATCGGCAGCATTACCTAATAAGCCTACCGATAATGCCTTGCTTTTAATGCAAGCATCGGTAACTAGCTCAAGCGCGTGCTCAAGTGTCGTGGCTTTTACATCAACGTAGCCGGTTTTAATTCGAAAATCGATACGGGTTTCGTCGCATTCCACAACTAATGCGCTAAAGCCTGCCATCGTCGCGGCGAGTGGTTGGGCACCTCCCATACCGCCAAGGCCTGCTGTTAAAACCCATTTACCTTTTGCATTACCGCCAAAGTGTTGCTTTGCCATTGCTACAAAGGTTTCGTAAGTGCCTTGCACTATGCCTTGTGAGCCAATATAAATCCAAGAGCCCGCGGTCATTTGCCCATACATCATTAAGCCTTTTTTATCGAGCTCATTGAAGTGCCCCCAATTTGCCCAATGTGGCACCAGGTTAGAATTAGCAATGAGAACGCGCGGCGCGTTTTCGTGGGTTTTAAATACGCCCACGGGCTTACCCGATTGCACAAGCAGCGTTTCGTCGTTTTCGAGCCTATCAAGGGTTTCAATTATTTTATCAAAGCTTGGCCAGTCTCTTGCTGCACGGCCAATACCGCCATATACCACTAACGCGTGAGGGTGCTCTGCCACATCAGGGTCTAAATTGTTCATTAACATGCGTTTAGCGGCTTCTGTTTGCCAACTTTTAGCGCTAATTTTATCGCCATGAGGCGCGCGGATTTCTCGGTGTGTGTCGAGCCGGTTGTTCATGAATCTCTCCTGTTGTATATACAAGATGGTCAGCTACAAAAAAACGCCCTTGAGCGTTACGTTGTTATTATTTTTTAAATGTTAAGTGCCCGCCCAAACGGTATTTACTGCCCGGTGATACTAAGCGAGCAAAGCTTACTATGCCTTTTGTAGACCAAGTACGACGAATAACCTGTAAGCAGGGCTCTTCGTTATACAGGTTAAGCCATTGGCACATTTGCGAGTTGGGCATAACCGCTTCCACTGTGTGGCGCGCTTGTGTGAGCGGCGCTACGCTCGATAAGTATTCATGCGGGGTGAGGGCGCTAAAGTCTTGTTGTAAATAACCCGCGGCTAAAGCTGGGTTTACAAATCGCTCTTCAACTTGCAGTGGTTTGTCGTTCTCATTGTGTACAAGCACACTGCGATACACCAGGCTATCTACTTCAACGCCAAGCGCAATGGCTATGGGTGCTACCGCATTGATTGATTCAAGCACCTGCACACTACAGCTGTATTGCCCGTTACGTTCTTTTACTTCATCGGCTATGTTTTTAATTTCAAGTAGTGACGACTGCGATTTAAAACTGGCTACAAACGTACCTAACCCTTGGCTGCGCGTTAAAATACCGGAATCTGTTAATTCGCTCAGTGCACGTCGTGCGGTCATACGGCTTACAGAAAATTGGCTGCTAAGCTCGTTTTCTGAGGGGACACGTTGGTTTTCTTGCCATGCGCCATTTTTTATTTTATCGACAATAAATTGTTTAATTTGTGCAAATTTAGGTGTGGGCATTACTATTATTAGCTGTACTTAAAATAAACTATTTAATAAAGATGGCATAATTGTCTTGTATATACAAGGTGTATTGTTAGACTGTATTTTAAGCGCATTAGGGAGCTAAGTATGCAAAATAAAACAACGGGTTACGCCTTAGAAGATCTCGACTTATTATTGACTGATGCCAACATAGCAACCATGGATAGCACAATTGATAAACCTTATGGGGCTATAGAAAATGCGGCACTGGCGATTAAAAACGGCGAAATTGTATGGTTAGGTGAGCAATCAAACTTACCCAGTTTTGATGCCTTTGCTACCCCTACATTAAGTATTAAAGGGCAATGGTTAACACCTGGGCTTATTGATTGCCATACACATTTAATATTTGCAGGCTCCCGAGCTGAGGAATTTGAGCAGCGCTTACAAGGTGTAAGCTATGAACAAATAGCTGCACAAGGTGGCGGTATAGCCAGTACCGTTAAGGCCACTCGCGCGGCAGATCATGAGCAGTTATTTGTTGATGCAAAAGATCGCTTAAACACTTTACTTGCCGAGGGCGTAACGACTGCTGAGATAAAGTCGGGATACGGGCTTGATGTTGAAAACGAAATAAAAATTTTAGAAGTGGCGCGTTTGCTTAATGAGCATCATCCTATTGATATTAAAACCACGTTTTTAGGTGCACATGCGCTACCCCCTGAATACAAAGGCCGTGCAGATGAATACATTGATTTAGTATGTACGCAGATGCTTGAGCACGTAGTGGCTAATAACCTTGCCGATGCTGTGGATGTATTTTGTGAAAATGTAGGCTTTAGTCTTGCACAAACAAAACAAGTGTTTGATGCAGCTACAAAACATAACTTGCCGGTAAAATGCCATGCTGAGCAGCTTTCTAATCAGCAGGGCGCAAAGCTGGTGGCTGAGTATAAAGGTCTTTCAGCTGATCATATTGAGTACCTTGATGAAAACAGCGTAAAAGCCATGGCAGAGGCTGGCACTATGGCTGTTTTATTACCTGGGGCTTTTTATTTTTTACGAGAAACACAGCTTCCTCCCATCGATTTGCTGCAAAAATACAATGTGCCTATTGCTATTGCCAGTGACTTTAATCCAGGCACCTCGCCTTTATGTTCTGTGCAATTAATGATGAACATGGCATGTACTTTATTTAGGCTCACCCCTGAGCAGGCCCTTGCGGGAGTAACCCGCAATGCAGCGCAGGCACTAGGTTTAAAAGACAGAGGCGTGCTAAAGGTTGGGGCAAGGGCTGATATTGCGCATTGGCAAATAGGTCACCCTGCACAATTAAGTTACCAATTTGGCGTAAATAAACTGTTAAATCTATGGATTTTGGGTAGAATTAATTAGTTTGTATTATTTTTGTCCATATTTAACATGCTTTTATTAAATTTTATAGCTAATGGAGTGGCGTAAGCTTGAGTATTTTGACTGACAGTAACTTTCCAATATTTTTTAGCGGCGCGCTGTTAATGGCGATGGTCGCTACGTTATTTGCGGTTAAAAATACCAGTATTAAATTTAGTTACTTATGTACAGGCGTTGTCGGTTTAGCCATTTTAAGTAGCGGGGCTGCTTGGTTAGCAATATTGCTCGCTTTTGGTTTTTGCTTTCATTTATGGCAAGCGTTTGAGCGTAATAGTTGGAGCATGATTATCACAAGCGCCGTTTCAGGGTTGCTATTTGTGGTGTTGTTTTCAGCGCATTTACTCATGGACGTGCCCCTATTTTGGGTGGTGGTGGCTATTATTCTGCTAGCTGTTGTAGGGCTAATGAGCGAGGAAGAAGAGCCCAAAGTTGAAGATTCGCATAATATTAATGAGCCTGAGCCGTACCAAGATGACTCTCCTCTTGCTGCATTTGCAGATAAACAGCAGTTACGCCAGGGCTATTACAGCTGGTGTAAAGAAAAACAGCTAGAAGCAGCACTGGTGATTGTTCGTCTAGAAGGGTTTGAGCAAGTTAATCAGCACATAGGCAGAGATTTTGGTGATTTGTTGTTGGCACAATCGGCCAACAGAATAAAAGGCTTACTAAATCACGACAATGTGATTGATTTAGGTGGCCAAGAAAAATTGGCGCATTTAGGGGGTCTTAACTTTGCCTTTATTTGCAGCTTAGCTGTGCACAAACATAGCCATGAACACATCATTGAGCAAATTATTGGCGCAACACTTAAACCGTTTAACGTCGCTAACTGTACCGTAGAGGTAAAAGCAAGGGCGAGTTACGTTAATTGCGATGAGCAAGACGCTAACTTTGATAACTTAGTATCGTGTGCATACTTAGCCCTTGATAGTCAGCCTAAAAAAGCTGTGGTTGTGTACCATCAACAAATGATGGTTGAGCAACTTGAGCAGCAAGCCCGTTTAAAAGAGCTGGCTAATATTGATTTTGTAAGCGAGCTTGAACTTTATTTTCAGCCTATTATTCGCAATGACGACGGCCAAATTGAGTTTTTAGAGCTTCTGTTGCGTTGGCAGCACCCTCAACAAGGTATTTTATCTGCCCACCGGTTTATTGATGATATTCATATTGCGGGTTTAGCTTACCCACTGGCTAAGTTTGTTATAGAGCGGGCCGCAGAGCTTGCCATGGCACTTCGCATAGAGGGGATTGCTATACCGCTGAGCATTAACTTATTTGGCCCCGAAATGCTTAACGAAGAGTTTGTTGAGTTTGTAGATAGCGTGGTAAGTGAGCACAACTTACAACACGGAGATTTAATTGTTGAATGCCCGCTGCATATATTCACAGATTTAGATAATAAGGGCCGTGCGATGATTGCCCGATTAAATAATATAGGTTTAAAAATATGCGTTGATGGGCTAGGCGATAACCCCATTGTTCTTTCTAAGCTGCCAAATCTAGCTGTTGAATACATTAAGGTGGCGCCATCGCTTACTGCAGATTTTAGCAATCAAAATAATATTCGCAGCCTAGTAGGCGGTATGGTTGAAATGCATAACCAACAAAATACCAAGGTTATTTTTGAGGGCGTTGAAACCTTAGACCAATTAAAGTTTGTAAAAAGTTTAAAAGCGCACGCAGCACAAGGTTATTATTTTGGCCACCCGTTAAGCAGCATTGGCTTAATGAGTTGGCTAAAGCAGTGGCAGGCTCACCAAACTCAATAAGTTTTGCCAAGCTGCAATAATTATTTTGTAAGGAAAATTCTGCAATTAGCTGCGATAGAATTACTCACTTATGAGCGTATAGCGTGCAAAAGTGAGTTATACACCTGCCAATAGTAAGCTCAATTAACTCACCATTTTTAGCTAAGCTAGTAAGGCAATTTGGCGGCCTTAAAAAATGCAGCGATTAATTAAGCTAATTACAAGTAACGCGTTTTTGCATGTAAGTAGGCATTAACTAATGCACTAATAATTTGCCCACAGCTTTGCATACCTGCTGTTAACCCAGCTGGGTGATTTAGCGGTGCAGCCTCACACAAATGTAGGTAGCGGGCAGTGCTGTGTTTTGCTGTTAAATACACATAATGCTCAGCATCACTAACGCTAAATCCGCAGCATGTATACGCGCTGGCCGGTAAAAATGAAATACTGTCTAAGTCGAGTTCAATACCAAGTGGCGCATTATTAAACGCTGCTAAGGCGTGCTGTACGGCATCGGTTAGTGATATTTCTCGGCGTATATTAATAGCTTGATAGCTGTGAAAACTACATTGATTTTGCGCGATTAAGTCAAAAATGGCTTGGTTATTTTTTTGCTCATGCAGGCCAATAATATGATATTGCTGCAATGCATTGTTCCTCAAAGCATAGCTAAAACCATTGCCGCTGTGGCGACCTTCGCAAGGCCGTAAATCTGCATGGGGATCAAAATTTATAGCGTTAACTGAAGCCCCACTATGTTTGCTTAAACCATTGAGTATGCCAAAGCTATTATTGTGCCCACCGCCGATAATAATAGGCTCAAGGCCCGCATTAAATATAAGCGTTAATACCGCCTCTACACGCTCATCTATTGTTGCGCATAGTTTGCGTAGTTGAGCAAGCTCTTCAGCATGCTGGTTATTTAAGCCTTGCGCTTGCGCCATTACATCATCAACGTCAATTTCGCCTAACAGCAATACCTGCTGGGTCGCGTTAAACTGGTTAACTGGTTGGTTCAAAAAGTATTGTAAAAAAGCGGGCCAAGCTTGGTGTGAGCCGCCATTGCCTAAGTTAGCGCGAGGGCCTATATCTTCACATATACCAATTAATACGTAGTGAATACCAAATTGCGCTGCATCGTTAAGGGCTTGTTGTACATTTACATGGGTGTCTAATAGGGCAGCAGACTGCCAGGTTTTTGTTTCGTTAACGCGTGTGGAGCAATAGGGTTTAACGGCGTTTTCATCATACACTTTTAAGGTAGGGTGCACTGTGTTGAATCCGTATTGAGCAGCAAAAATTATTCGTGGTGGCGTAAGCAGTGCTCTGTTGAGCACTGCTTGTTACTTTATTCTTCGATAACTTCTAGTTCAAGTTCTTCTGCTGATAATACAATGCCAGTACTATCTGCATAGATAAAATCGTCATCAAAAAACGACACACCAGCAAAGTTAACGCCAATGCCATCTTCACCAGCGCCTTCGCTGTCGGCGGCCACAGGAATTGATGCAATCGCTTGAATACCTAAATCAATTTCTTCTAACTCATCTACATGACGCACAGCACCAAATACAATAATGCCGTTCCAGTTGTTATCAAGCGCAAGCTCTGCAAGTTCAATGTCGATAAGGGCGCGTCGTGTTGAGCCACCACCATCGATAAGTAGTACTTGATCAGTACCGTCTTGTGAGAGTATTTCACGGATCAGTTCATTATTTTCAAAACATTTAACCGTTTTAATTCGGCCGCCAAACGTGTGTCGACCACCAAAGTTGATGAACATCGGTTCAAGCACGTCAACCACATCGGCAAAAAAGTCACATAAGTCAGAAGTGCTGTAATCCATTATTTTATCCTCAAAGGGTACATAAGTTACCCTCAGTATACCCTCCTTATATGCAATAACAACGACTTAATAGCAGTAAATTTATTCAAAAAATGCCGAAATTAGAAATGGCAACAATAGTGTCTTAAAAGCGTCACTCAATTGTTATTTTCTGCCACTAAGCTTTAACTATGGTTAGATATCGTGCAGCTAAGGGTAAATAATGAACGACAATAACGTGCTTAAAAAAATGGCTCAAATGGATGAACAACTCTTTTTAACTCTGTTTAATTATAATTCACCCAAATGGCTGAAGACGGCTGCGCTTGGTTTATCTAAAAGTGGTAATGGTGGTTTATATTTACTTATGTGTGGCGCCATTTGGTGGTTAAGTGCCAATGATCAGCATCAGTTATTGCCAATATCGGTGTTACTGGGGTTTGCAATTGAAAGGCCTATTTACTTTTTAGCAAAACGTAGCTTCGGCCGAATCCGCCCCTGTGATTGCTTAGTCAGTAATGCGTATATTGTGCCTAGTGACAAATTTAGTTTGCCTTCTGGGCACAGTGCAGCAGCATTTTTAGTTGCGGTAATATTGAGTCACTTTTTTGCAGAGTATGCGTGGCTTTGGTTTAGTTGGGCATCGGGGGTGGCGGTTTCTCGCGTAGTATTAGGCGTACATTTTCCGGCAGATATAATAATAGGCGCCGTTATTGGCAGTTCATGCGGTTTATTTGCGCTAGCTTTGGTGGTGCCTGTATGAAGATATTATACGGCATACAAGGCACAGGTAATGGCCACATTACGCGCGCCCGTGTTATGGCAAGTTGTTTTAAAGAGTTAGGTATAGATGTAGATTACGTTTTTTCAGGACGCCCTGAAAAAGACTACTTTGATATGCAGGACTTTGCTGATTACAAAACGTTTCGGGGGTTATCGTTTAGCACTAAAAACGGCCAAGTAAAAAGCTATCAAACATTAAAAAATGCCCGAGTGTGTAAGTTAGTTAACGATATAAAATCATTTAATGTAAAAAAATACGATTTCGTCTTAAATGACTTTGAGCCTATTTCAGCTTGGGCTGCAAAGCGCGCAGGCGTGCCTGTAGTTGGTATTAGTCACCAGGCGGCTTTTTTATCTAATAGCGTGCCTATGTTTGGCCGCGGTTTATTTAGAAAATCTCTTATTAAGCACTACGCGCCAGCAAGCACCTATTTAGGCGTACATTGGCAGCCCTTTGCAGATAATATTATACCGCCCTTTATTGCAAACCATGACCATGGCAATCCTGTCGCCGTTATGAATAAAGTGCTGGTGTATTTGCCCTTTGAGAACCTCGACAACATTATTGATTATTTAAAGGACTTCCCAGAAAAAGAGTTTTACTGTTACCACCCGCATGCGCAGGATAAATCCCTCGGGCATATTCATTTGCGCACTCCTTCACGAGCGGGGTTTTTAAACGACTTAGCAAATACCAGTGGCGTAATTGGTAATGCAGGCTTTGAGCTGGCAAGTGAGGCCTTAAAGCTTGGGAAAAAATTATTACTTAAACCTCTTGATGGTCAGTTTGAACAAGATGCAAATGCACAAACATTGCGGGCGATGAAAATGGCCCATGTAATGAATTATTTAAACCCGCAAGCGCTGGATGATTGGAATAGTGCCCCGCAAAACAAACAAATTAATTTTCCCAGTGATCCTGCCCCTTTGGTTAAATGGCTACTTAATAAACAGTGGCATGACACTCACTCATTGCATAAAGATTTATGGGGGAGTGTTAATCTAAAAGCATGAGTTATATGTATAAAAAGTTAATAAAAAACTTAATGTAAAGCGCCAGAACGTACTACACTATTAGTGCATATTAAATATAGGTGTTTTCAATGAATTTTTTACAAAACTTAACCATTAAAAGGCGTTTGCAACTTAATGCAGTGGTAGTCGGTCTGGCAATGGTCATTTTGTTGTGTGTGATAATTTATGAGTCGCGCGTAACACTCAATCTGAATAAAACAATTCAGCTTGCAGAAGAGCTCAACGTACATGCACTAGAGCTTAGAAAGCATGAAAAAAACTTTCTTTTTTACAAGCAGCAGGAAGCACTTACATCATTTGATAAGGATTTTAAACAGCTAAGCACTAAAATCAAAAAGCTGCAGGAGGTAATGCAACAGCAGGGCATTACCACAGCGCAAATTGAGCATTTTCATACGCTTATTACTAACTACAACAACAATTTTTCAGAGGTTGTTAGGTTACAGCAGCAGATAGGTTTAAACCCTAAAGATGGGTTGTATGGCAAGCTCAGAACTGCAGTGCACGAAGTTGAGGTGCTATTAAAAGAGCAAGATAACTTTGAGCTTTTATCGGCAATGCTACAGCTGCGACGCGCTGAGAAAGATTTTATGCTGCGCTTTGATGCAAAATACTTAACTCGCTTTAACGAACTTATTAGTACGTTTAAACAAAAAATTACCCAAGCTGATTTGCAAAGTAGTTATAAGTCGCAAATAAGCCCTTTAATAGATACGTATCAAAGTGCTTTTCAAAATCTTGTAAAGGCACAAACGCAGTTAGGGCTAGATTTAGACTCTAGTGCACTAGGCGTTATGCGTATTAACGTAGAAAAAAGCGATCAGGTTGTTGGTCAAATTGTTGAGTCAACCAAGCTGGAAGTTGAGAAAAGCGTTGACCAAGCGCAGTTTATTGCCATCGTTGTATTTGTTATTTCGGGGATTATAGTGTTGGCGCTGGTGTACTTTACTAGCCACTCGATTATTGTGCCTATTGAGCGGGTATATCACACCATAAACGACATACGCCGTAATAACGACTTAAGCGTAATGATAGAGCAAACAGGTAATGATGAAGTTACCATTATGACCTCGGACTTTAATAGTTTAATAGGCGATTTTAAAAACCTCATAAACGAAGTGAATACCGCGCTTAATACGTTAAATGTGGCAACAGAGCACTTATCTGAAAGTACCTCTGCAACAAGTTCAGGCATGCAAGAGCAGTTACACGAAGCGGATATGGTTGCCACTGCGGCTACGCAAATGCAGGCAACGATTCAAGATATTTCTCATAATACCGAAGCTGCTGCTAAAAAAGCAGAGTCAACCAATCTAAGCGCGCAGCAAGGGCGAAATGAAGTAGACTCTACGGTTAAGCACATACGCGATTTATCTTCGTCGTTAGGTAACGCATCAAGTGTGGTATCGCAACTTGAAAAAGACGGTGAAACCATAGGTTCTGTGCTCGATGTAATCAGAGGCATTGCAGAGCAAACCAATTTACTTGCATTGAATGCCGCGATAGAAGCCGCTCGTGCTGGTGAGCAAGGGCGAGGCTTTGCTGTTGTGGCGGATGAAGTACGCTCGCTTGCGCAACGTACACAAGAGTCTACCAGTGAAATTGAAGGCATTATTAATACGCTTCAGCAACGCACGCAAGAGGTAGTAAGTATTATGCATCAATGTCGCTCGCAAGGTGATGAAAGTGCTTCACAAGCTATTAAAGCGGGTGATTTACTCGGCGCTATTACCGAAGATGTGCAAACCATAATGGAAATGAGCACTCAAATTGCCGTTGCTATTGATGAGCAAAGTCAGGTGGCATCAGAGGTGAACAAAAATGTAGTACGCATTAGAGACATTGCCCAAGATGCCTCTGAGCATGCAGTTAATAATGCGCAAACCAGTGAAGAAGTCTCTGAACAAGCGCGCGTATTATTTGCGGCTATTGATAAGTTTAAAGTGTAATACAGTGTAGCGTTTAAAAAGCCAATAAGGTTTAGGGAACAAACTTTATTGGTACGCTGTCTTTGTTTTGTTCGTGCTCGGCAAGACGCGCTTGGTATTTATCCCACAAGGTTTCGTGCTGCGCTTGTAGTGTTTCAAAGTAGCTCCAGCTAAATAGCCCGCTGTTATGACCATCATCAAAGTCTAATCTAAGTGCGTAATGCCCCACCGGTACAATCTTTTTTATACCAACATGTTGTTTATTAAGTACCAACTTCATTGGCTCTGCACCATGCCCTTGCACTGCGGCCGAGGGAGAGTGAACGCGTAAAAACTCGCAGCTAAATACAGTCATACTGTCATCATCAAAGTAAACATCTAGGTTTTTACTCACGCTATGATAATGCACTTTTGTTACGTGTTTCATTTTATATGTCCCATTAAAAAGCCCCCAATATGGAGGCTTTTAGTATAGTATTTTTGCCTACCTTATAAAATAAAGCGGCTTAAATCTTCATCTTCAACTAATGCGCCTAAATGTTTTTCTACATAAGCGGCATCAATAGTAAGGGTAGAGCCTGCTTGTTCAGATGCATCGTATGAAATTTCTTCCATTAGCTTTTCCATTACTGTATGTAAGCGACGAGCACCAATGTTTTCGGTTTTCTCGTTTACTTGCCAAGCGGCTTTAGCAATGCGCTCTATTGCATCATCGTTAAACTCAACATTTACTTGCTCAGTTTTAAGCAATTCACGTTGCTGCTCAGTAAGTGAAGCATGCGGCTCAGTAAGAATTCGTTTAAAGTCATTAGCACTTAGTGCTTCAAGCTCTACACGAATAGGTAAACGACCTTGTAGCTCAGGGATCATGTCTGATGGTTTAGCCATTTGGAACGCACCTGATGCAACAAATAGCATGTGGTCGGTTTTCACCATACCGTGCTTAGTATTAACGGTTGAGCCTTCAATTAGTGGAAGTAGGTCGCGTTGTACACCTTCACGGCTAACATCTGGGCCTGACGAATCGCCACGCTTACAAATTTTGTCTATTTCATCAATAAACACAATGCCGTTTTGCTCTACTGCAAAAATAGCCTGCTCTTTTAGCTCTTCAGGGTTAACTAATTTAGCGGCTTCTTCTTCAGTTAATAACTTAAAGGCTTCTTTAATTTTTAACTTACGCTTAGTACGTTTGTCGCCACCCATGTTTTGGAACATGCTTTGCAGCTGGTTGGTCATATCTTCCATACCAGGAGGCGCCATAATCTCTACATTCGGCTGTGCTTGCGCTAAATCTATTTCTATTTCTTTATCATCAAGCTGACCTTCGCGTAATTTTTTACGGAATGTTTGACGAGTAGATGAGTTGTCATCGCGCTGTGTTTCACCGTATTGATCTTTAGCCGGTGGTAAAAGTGCATCTAAAATACGCTCTTCTGCTGCTTCTTCTGCGCGGTGTTTAAACTTTTTAGTTTGTTGTTCGCGGGTCATTTTAATTGATACATCAACTAAATCGCGAATGATAGTCTCTACTTCTTTACCAACATAACCCACTTCAGTAAATTTAGTCGCCTCTACTTTAATAAAAGGCGCATTAGCGAGCTTAGCTAAACGGCGGGCAATTTCAGTTTTACCGACACCGGTTGGGCCAATCATTAAAATGTTTTTAGGGGTTACTTCGCTGCGTAAGTCATCGTTTAGTTGCATACGGCGCCAGCGATTACGCAGGGCAATAGCCACGGCTTTTTTAGCATTAGCTTGACCAATAATATGCTGATCTAACTCGTGTACAATTTCTCTTGGGGTCATAGCAGACATAATGGGTCCTATTATAATTCTTCGATTGTTTGGAAGTTGTTGGTAAATACACAGATGTTGCCAGCAATGGTCAGGCTTTTTTCTACGATATCGCGAGCGCTTAAATCGGTGTTTTCTAATAGGGCAGTGGCTGCTGATTGAGCAAAGTTACCACCGCTACCAATGGCAATTAAATCGTTTTCTGGCTGCACTACATCACCATTGCCGGTGATAATTAGTGAAGCAGTTTCATCTGCAACCGCAAGGAGTGCCTCAAGCTTGCGTAAAGCTCTGTCGCTACGCCAGTCTTTGGCCATTTCTACAGCGGCTTTAGTGAGGTTACCTTGGTGCATTTCTAGTTTGCTTTCAAAGCGTTCGAAAAGGGTAAAGGCATCAGCAGTACCGCCGGCAAAACCAGCAATTACTTTGCCATTATAAAGGCGTCGAACTTTACGGGCGTTGCCCTTCATTACGGTATTACCAAGTGAAACTTGGCCGTCGCCACCAATTACTACTTTATTGTCGCGGCGTACACTTACGATAGTGGTCATGTTATTCCTCATCATCAAGCTGCGGGGGCAGCTTGTAAAAAACGATTATGATGAGGTTATATGGGTGAATGGACTAATTTCAAGTCCAGCCCCAAATTCCGCAGCTAACAACATGCACTCGCTTGAGTTTGTTTTTGTCGCTTTCGGCTTGGCGCTTTGTTTTATAAGGGCCTAAACGCACTTTATACCAAACACCATTAGTACCTGTGGTCTTTTTAATTTCAGAAATTAAGCCCGCAAAGGCAATTTTAGCTTTGAGGGTTTCGGCTTGTGCGTGTGTTCTAAACGACCCACACTGCATAACATAGGGGCCTTTTTGCTCAATTTCTCTTACTTCAACTTGGATCTCGTGCTCTTTAATTTCTTCAATGAACTTAGGGGCGCGAGGTTTAGCTATTTCTACTTTTTCAGCTGTTTTAGGGTGCGCCTGCTGCTCAACAAGCTCAGGGTCGGCGTTATTTTTAATAAACCATAAGCCGTAAGCAAAGCCGCCTACAAGCAAAACAGTAATAACAACTAAAAGTATAGGAAATGGTTTTTTAGCAGGGGCTTGCTTGGTGTTTTTTCTACCCGCTGGTTTTTTATTAATATAATCGTGCTGTGCCATTTGGCTTTAACCTAAATCATGTCTATAGGGTCAACATCAAGGCTCCAGCGCACTTTTTGTGCAAGTTTGCTGGTGCTTATATAGTCGACCATTTGCGCAAGATACTGATGCAATACTTTGCGGTCTTGCGCTTGAATATGCAATTGAAACCGGTACATACCCGCCACTCTTTCTAGTGGGGCAGGAATTGGACCGAGCAATTGTATACCAGATACACCGTTAACAGGAACCAAATCCGTCAAAAAATCGACAACGAGCTTAATACTGTGCCCTTGTGCTCTAACTATAGCCATATTAGTAATGGGTGGAAGGTCGGCATCATCACGCTCACTTAAAGCAAAGCGGGCAAAATCTTGGTAGCCATTATTTACTAAGTCTTGCAATAAAGGGTGTTCAGGAAAGTGGGTTTGCAGTAATACTTGGCCTGGCTCACCAGAGCGACCCGCGCGCCCAGCAACTTGAGTTACCAGCTGGGCTAAATGCTCTGTGGCTCTAAAATCGCACGAGTACAAGCCGCTATCTACATCTAATATAAGCACTAAGCTAACATCGGCAAAATGATGACCTTTAGCCAACATTTGTGTGCCCACTAAAATACGCGCCCCGCCTTGGTTTATCTCCTCTAAGGCTTTTTCTAAGCTCCCTTTACGGCGGGTTGAATCGCGGTCGATGCGGGTTACGGGTGTATCGGGGAATTCACTCGATAAAAATTCTTCAATTTGTTCGGTGCCTTTACCGTTAGGAAAAATTTGTGTGCTACCGCAATCAGGACACTGGTGAGGTACTGGGTGTTGCTCACCACAGTGGTGGCAAATCATTTGGCCAATGGCTTTATGAAAGGTTGCGCTGGTGCTGCAGCGATTGCACTCACTCAGCCAACCGCATTCGTGACAAATTAGCGTAGGAGAAAAGCCACGACGATTTAAAAACACCATAACTTGCTTACCACGGTTTAAATGTTGGCGCATAGTGGCAAGGCTTGCGTGTGCAATACCCGCTTGGTCGGGCTGGCCTTTCATATCGAGCAATATAAACTGATTATCGGTCGCAGTTTGTGCGCGCTCTGTAAGGCTTAAAAGTTGGTATTTGTTGTTTATAGCTTTGTGCAGTGTTTCGAGCGCAGGGGTGGCACTGCCTAAAATAAGCGGTATTTTGTGCTGAAATGCTCGATAAGCGGCTAAATCGCGTGCGTGGTAGCGTAAGGTATCTTGCTGTTTAAATGATGAGTCATGCTCTTCATCAACCACTATCATTCCTAACTTTAAAAAAGGTAGAAAAATACTCGAACGGGTGCCTATTACAATTGCGCAGCTGCCTTTTTCGCAAAAACGCCATGTTTGCAAGCGTTCGTTATCGGTTAGGGCAGAGTGCCATAGCATAATTGGGGTATCGGGAAAGCGACGACGAAATCGGTTAACAGTTTGTGGCGTCAAGCCTATTTCAGGCACCAATACTAAGGCTTGCTCGCCACGTTTAAGGACTTCTTCTAGGCATTGTAAATACACTTCGGTTTTACCACTGCCTGTCACACCTTCTAATAAAAAGCTCTTAAAGCCAACACTTTGATTTATTGTAGTGCACGCTACGGCTTGCTCTTTATTAAGTACTGGCTTGGTGCCGACTGTGGGCGCAACGCTTTGCCATTGATTATCATGCTCAATGCTTTGGGTTATAAGCTCTTTATCTATTAAGGCATCTATTGTTTTTTTACTAAAGCCGAGCGCTTTTAGCTCGGTTATCGACGACTTACCCGATTGTGCGAGTTGCTTTAATAAATTTAGCTGAGTTTTCGCTTTTAATGATGGAACCTTTGCGCCTTTTTCGGTAAGGCTAATCATATTAATGCTGGTTTTATCTGGGTTTTCACCTTGGCGAAGCGCACCTGGCAGCGCAATGTGTATAGTTTCGCCGAGCGGATAGCAATAATAGCGTGCAGTAAAGCTAAGCAGTTCTAAATGCTGTGATGATAAAATAGGGGTTTGGTCAATAACCTCAGTAACCGCTTTAATTTTGTTCTCTGGCACGTCGGTATGCGTTTTAAGTGCAAGAACAACCGCTACTTTCTTTTGATTGCCAAAAGGCACTAAAACACGCATCCCTGGCATAATAGGCGCCGAGGGCGAGATGAGTTGTTCATCTATTTTATAATCAAAGGTGCGTGGTAACGGAACTTTAATAGCAACTTCAACAAAACGCATAACAACTCATGTGATAAAGGGTAATAGCTTAATGTACTAAAAATAAGGCTAAAAACCTACATACAAATGGATGCGGTAGCGCTGGTTGGTTACTTTTTTGGCAAAAAGCGTAATTAAAGCTTGTGCGGGGCAAGCTAGTTGGATAAAATCCGCGGCCTATAAATTTGTTTTAACGACGTATGGTGCCAGACTTCGGGTTTGGAGAGCGATGCGGCCTTAACTAGAGGTTCCTATGAAAGAAGGTATTCACCCTAAGTACGAAGCAATTTCTGCAACATGTTCATGCGGAAACAAATTCGAAACTCGTTCTACTCTTTGTAAAGACATTCACCTAGACGTATGTTCTGCGTGTCACCCGTTTTACACTGGTAAGCAAAAGATTTTAGACACTGGCGGCCGTGTTGATCGCTTCAACAAGCGCTTCGGTGCACTTAGCAGCAAAAAGTAATTATTGCTGTTTAGTAAAAAAAGCACCTTCGGGTGCTTTTTTTGTGCCTAAAAATCATCATTTTTACTAAAAAATCACCGATTGTTGCCGTACTACGTGTGCATAACTATTTCCTGTTCTTATTCTGAATATGCATAAACCTTTGCAGACAAACTCACAATTCTTCTCTATATTTTTTATACGTTAATTTTTAACCAAGCTGCTAAAAGTGCTTATCGTGGCGATATTTGTTTTTAACGGGGATAAACGCGCCATATTGGTGCATTTTACTATTTTACTATTCTGCTATTTTACAAAGATATTGGCAGGGCAAAATGAACCTCAAAAAGCACTTTTTGAATGAATTTTTATTTGTTTAATATTGATAACTTTTAGCGAAGTTGCTGATAAATCACTTAAAATTAACGGATATAGCATATAACAGGATAGACCTGATATTGCTTGGAATTTAAAAATAATAAGAGTATCTTAGCCCCATACTCCCTCTCACTTAACTTAAATTGCAGGATACCATCGCGTTATGTCAGATTTTCGTGAACAAGCATTACACTACCACTCTCACCCCGTTCCAGGCAAAATCAGCATTGAGCTAACAAAACCAGCCGAAACGGTGCAAGATTTAGCATTAGCATACAGCCCCGGTGTTGCAGAGCCTGTGCGCGAAATTGCAGCAGACCCAGCCAATGCATATAAATATACCGGTAAAGGTAATATGGTTGCGGTGATCAGTAATGGTACGGCAATTTTAGGTTTGGGTAATTTGGGGCCGTTAGCCTCTAAACCTGTTATGGAAGGTAAGTCGCTTTTATTTAAACGTTTTGCTGGCTTAGATTCTATTGATATTGAAGTTAAGCATCGCACCACCGAAGACTTTATAAATACAGTGGCTAATATTGCCGACACGTTTGGTGGTATTAACTTAGAAGATATTAAAGCGCCAGAGTGTTTTGAAATTGAAAAAGCACTTATTGAGCGTTGCAGTATTCCGGTTTTTCATGATGACCAACACGGTACCGCTATTGTAACTGCGGCAGGTATGCTTAACGCCTTAGAAGTGCAGGGCAAATCAATAGAAGATGCCATTATTGTATGTTTAGGTGCAGGCGCTGCAGCGGTTGCTTGTATGGAGCTGTTAATTAAGTGTGGTGCACTGCGCGAACATATTTATATGCTAGACCGCAAAGGGGTTATTCATACTCGCCGCGATGACTTAAACGAATACAAACAGCTTTTTGCTAACAATACCGATAAGCGTACTCTACAAGATGTAATTGCTGATGCTGATGTGTTTGTAGGTGTATCGGGTCCTAACTTACTTGCACCTGAAGATCTAAAACTTATGGCTGATAAGCCAGTGGTGTTTGCATGTTCAAATCCAGATCCTGAAATTGCACCTGAGCTTGCGCACAGTGCACGTAAAGACTTAATTATGGCAACGGGGCGTTCTGATTTCCCTAACCAAGTTAATAATGTTTTATGTTTCCCGTTTATTTTCCGTGGTGCACTTGATGTACGTGCAAGCGCAATTAACGATGAAATGAAAATAGCCGCTGTCGAAGCTATTCGTAGTATTGCTAAAGAGCCAGTGCCTGAGCAAGTATTAAAAGCAGCGGGTGTAGAAAAGCTCGAATTTGGTGCAGACTACATTATTCCTAAACCGATGGACCCGCGTTTATTACCACGTATAGCCAAGGCGGTTGCTATTGCTGCTGTTGAGTCGGGCGTGGCACAAATTGACTTACCGGAAAATTATATGGCGTAATATATAGCGCTGAAACAAAAAAACCTCAGCATGCTGAGGTTTTTTTGTTTAAAAAGACGTTTTATTCTTCGTCTAAAATAGGCACTTCTAAACCCATTTCTTGCATTATTTTTTTAACTTCTTCAGGTACTTTTTCTGCGTTATCTTTACGTAGGTCATCATCATTAGGTAATGGCTGGCCTGTAAAAGCATGCAAAAACGCTTCGCATAGTAACTCGCTGTTTGTTGCATGACGCAGGTTGTTTATTTGACGACGTGTACGCTCATCAGTTAATACTTTTAATACATTTAGCGGGATCGAAACGGTGATCTTTTTAACTTGCTCTGATTTTTTCCCGTGTTCTGCGTATGGGTGAATATACTCACCATTCCATTTAGCCATAAGATGTATCGTTGCCTCAGATTATTAATTTCTCACACGGCGTAAAAAGCGTGTAAATATGCGTGAAATTCTATCGTTTTAAAAAAGATAGTCAAATAATAGATAGCAATCTATCTTAATAAGCTGGCTGTAATAGTAAATACAGCTTTCTTGAAGTTTTACGCGTCTGTTATTTTTAGCCATCTAGAGCTTTAAAAGCTTTGACTTATTATAATGGATAACTTACTCTTTTAGACGTCTAAACATCCAAACTAATCAGGTGACGAATATGAGCGAAAAAAACAAAGCAACCATTGCTGTACGAAATGGGGTTGATGCCGATAAACATCATGGCGCCGTTGTACCGCCAATTTATTTATCGACGACTTATTCGTTTGCCGATTTTGATACTAAGCGCGCATACGACTATGGACGCAGTGGTAATCCTAATCGCGATATTTTAGCTGACACTCTAGCAGAGCTTGAAGGTGGCGCACGCGGAATTATTACTGCTACGGGCATGGCAGCAGTGCACTTAGCCACACAGTTATTAAATAACGATGATACATTGGTTATTCCTCACGATTGTTATGGCGGCAGCTACCGTTTATTTACGTCGTTAGAAAAGCGCGGCTTGCTTAAACTTAAAGTACTTGATTTAACTAAACCAGAAAGCCTAGAACAAATTTCAACCATCAAACCTAAATTAATTTGGATAGAAACACCAAGTAACCCTGTGCTGCGCCTAACGGATATTAAAGCCGTGACGGATATAGCAAAACAGTGCGGTGCATTAGTGGCCGCCGATAACACCTTTTTATCACCGGCATTACAAAACCCAATTAAGTTTGGCGTAGATATTGTTGTGCACTCAACCACTAAATATATAAACGGCCATTCTGATGTTGTAGGCGGTGCAGTTGTTGCTGCAACACAAGAGCTTGGTGATGAGCTTGCTTGGTGGGCCAATAACATTGGTATTACCGGCGCACCATTTGATAGCTATTTAACGTTACGTGGTTTACGTACTTTAAATGTGCGTTTAAAACAGCACCAAGAAAATGCCCTGGCAATTGCTAAATACCTAGAAAGCTCTGAGTATGTTAGCCAAGTTTACTACCCAGGCCTTGAATCGCATCCTCAACATGCGCTTGCTAAAGCCCAACAGCTTGGGTTTGGTGGTATGGTTAGTTTTGATATTAAAGGCGATGTGAATGATGCCGCGGCGTTTTTAACAAGCCTTAAAGAATTTAGCTTAGCAGAATCGCTAGGTGGAGTTGAGAGTTTAATTTGTCATCCTGCGACTATGACTCACGCAGGTATGGAAGCTCAAGCACGTTTAGAGGCGGGTGTGGGCGATACGCTAATTCGTATTTCGGTCGGTATTGAAGATATAGAAGACCTACTGGCTGATTTTGAGCGTGTATTTAACTTAGTTAAACCTGGGCAAAATAAAAATGTAGGGCGTGTTGGCAAAGCTGCAGGCAATGCCAATGGTGATGTAAAGCAGCAGGCTGCTCATCCAGCTTTGTGGTGATTGAGTATGGTAAAAAGTGTACATAAATTTGGCGGCTCGAGCTTAAGCTCGGGCGAGCGCTATCAAAGTGTGGCAAAAATAATTATTGGCCACACACAGCCTGGCGATTGCGTGGTTGTATCTGCTGCAGGTAAAACTACCGATACATTGGTTTCGCTGTGGCAAAGTTATCAACAACAAGATAAGCAAGCTGTGGCTGATATTTTGCTGCAATTGAGTAATCACCAAACAGCATTAATTGAAGAGTTATTAAAAGCCGATGCTAAACACACGGCTTTAGCTGTGTTAGCGCAAGAGCTAAGTGATGTAGCGGAGCAAGTCAGTAAGCAGCAGTTGCAAGAGGCGGCCTTACTGGCGCATGGTGAGCTGTGGTCTGCGCGATTATTGGCAGCCTATTTAACGCAATTAAACATTCAAGCGTGTGCTCATGATGCTAGAGCGCTGTTTAGTGTAACAAGCGGGGAGCTTTTGCATGCGCAAAACAAACAGCAATGCAGCCAAGTTATTGATGCAAATAAAATTAACGTAGTAACAGGGTTTATCGCAGCAAGTGCTGATGGTAAAACAGTTACGCTTGGGCGCAATGGCAGTGATTACAGCGCCACCTTATTAGCCAATTATTGCGACGCACAAAATGTATGTATTTGGACTGATACGCCAGGGGTATTTAGTGCCGACCCACGTAAAGTTGAAAAGGCGATTAAGTACAACAAGGTGTGCCGTGAACAAGCTAACTTATTAGCTCGATTGGGTAACCCTGTTTTACATGCTAAAACGCTTTCGCCTTTAAAAAACAGTAATATTAAACTGGCTGTACGTAGTAGTTTTGATGTGCAAACTGCCCCTACCGATATTGTAAAACAAGGCAAAGCTAAGCAAAAACGTTTTATTACTACATTACAAAACGTTGATTTACTGCTCGTTGAAGGCCTTAACGCGGGTGAAGTGGCGCATGTTAGCCAGCTTATTCAGCACAGCCTTCATCATTTTATACACAACGGCGATACATACTTAGTTGTGCCCGCGGGTGCAACGCATCAAGTAGTGAGTTATTTTGCTGGGCGAGCAAATATCAGCGAGTCTAATTTAAATGGCTGCGCGGTGGTTGCGCCTACGCAAGATGTTTACACATTAAGTACATTAGCGGCTGAGGTTTTAAATCAGCAAAGTATTCACCCTCGTTTTATTCATCAAGATACAGGCTATACATTGCTGTTAACGGATCAGTTAATAGAAAGCGATGTACTTAGTTTATTGCACGAAAAATTAATTAATAAAGGCCAAGAAGTTGCTCTGGTTGTGGCTGGCTTAGGTAATGTAGGCGATGAATTTTTAAGCCAGCTAGATGCTCAATTTAAGCGTTTGTCGGGCGATTATAGTATTAAGCTAGTTGGCTTAATTCGCTCGCAACATATGCTATTTAATGCCTCGGGTATTACACTCGGACAGTGGAAAAAACAATGGCAGCATAATGCCGTTGCTTATGAGCAGGCGGATTTATTAAGTGCATTAAACGAACTTGATTACGAGCACAAAGTTGTTGTTGATATAACGGCAAGCGAGCAATTTAGCCAATTATACACCGACTTTGTTGAGCGAGACTGCCATTTAATAAGTGCTAACAAGTACGCAGGCACTGCTGCATCAAATTGGTATAACGCGCTGCGCCAAAGTATTAGCGAGCGTAACTTGCATTGGCGCTACAACACCAGTGTTGGGGCAGGGTTGCCGATTAACTTTGCGTTGGCCGATTTACAAAATAGTGGCGATAAAATTACGCGTATTGAAGGTGTTTTCTCGGGCACACTCTCGTGGCTATGCAGTAGGTACGATGGCAGTGTGGCATTTTCTGACCTTGTTCTAGAAGCGCAAAAAATGGGCTTTACAGAGCCTGATCCTCGCGAGGATTTATCGGGCCGCGATATGCAACGTAAATTGCTGATACTTGCACGCGAGCTTGGCATTGAATTAGATTTAAATGATATAAGCTTACAAGCATTAATGCCTGATGAGTTAGTCCAAGGTTCATGGGATAACTTTTTAGCGAATAAAGATAAGCTAAATGCCTTTATTAAACACCATGCCGATGCGGCAAATGCTCAAGATGCTGTACTTAGGTATACCGGTTTATTGGCATTAGAGCAGGGTAAAGTATCGGCGAAGGTAGGTATAACTTACGCGCCTAAAGGGGACGCCTTAGCTAACTTAACACCTGGCGATAATATCTTTGTTATTAATAGCCAGTGGTACAGTGAAAATGCCTTAGTAATACAAGGCCCAGGGGCAGGCAGAGAAGTGACCGCCGCGGGCGTGCACTCTGATTTATATTGGTTAGTTAAAAACCTAAAATAGCGCAGCAAATATTAATAGTAAAACGGCAGCTTGTGTAAGCTGCCGTTTTTGTTTTTAGAATAATTCTTCTTCTGTTTTTGTATCTTCTTCAAAAATATCAGTTGGCTGAGACAGCACATATTTTGTAGGCGCAGTGCCTTTTTCAAAATATTCAAAGCGACTGGTGTAGTCGTTTTTATGACTTAACAAACCTGTTTTTAAATCGATACGAATTGAAACTAGCCCTTCAGGAGGCTCTATTGGCGCCTCTGGTGTGCCCTCAAGCGCCACTTTCATAAAATCAACCCAAGCAGGTTGTGCCGTTTTGGCGCCCGATTCAGCGCCAGAGATTTGGCTGCTATCTAGGTTGTTATTATAGGTGGAGCGCCCTAACGAGTTACCTGGGTTGTCAAAACCAACCCATACAGACGTTACTACATTGCGGTTAAAGCCGCTAAACCAAGTATCAACAGAGTCATTGGTTGTGCCTGTTTTACCCGATAGATCGCGTCTATCTAATGCTTGCGCACGCCAACCTGTCCCGCTCCAGCCTGTTTTATGGGTCCAGCTACCGCCACCCCATACTGCGCTGTGCATTGCTTCAGCAATTAAAAAAGCATTTTGCTTTGAAATAACACGTGGTGCACAACGTGGTTGCGTGGCTGTATCATCTGTTATGTCGGTATCTAGGTTATTGTTGGCAAAGCTATCCACTGCTTTAGAGACGGGTAATAGCTCGTCTTCATCGCAAGCAAGAGCTGGGTTTGCTTTAAATAGTACATTGCCATAAGCATCTTGAATTTCAGATATAAAGTAAGGTTCAATTAAGTGACCGCCATTAGCAAATGCGCTCATGCCGCGAGCAAGCTCTAATGGCGTGATTGATGCACTCCCTAATGCTAACGATTCACTGCGGTTAATATCAGCATCTTTAAAACCAAACTTAAGCAAGTGATCGGCGGTGCGTTGTAACCCTACACCACGAAGTAAGCGTACAGAAATAACGTTTTTAGATTGTGCAAGTGCACGGCGAATACGTATAGGGCCATTATAAACTGCTGGGCTGTTTTTTGGTCGCCACGCTACACCTAAACTTTTATCCCACTGGTTTATTGGCGCGTCGTTTAAAATAGAGGCTAATGTATAGCCATTTTCGAGCGCAGCAGAATAAATAAAGGGTTTAATATTAGAGCCAACTTGGCGTTTAGCTTGTACCGCTCGGTTGTATTGGCTTTGCTCAAAACTGTAACCGCCTACTATAGCTTTAATACGACCATCTTGTGGGTCGAGTGAAACAAGTGCACTGGCAGCTTCTGGTATTTGGCTTAGTAGGTAAGTTTCGTCGTTATTTTTACGCAGCCATATTTGCATGCCAGGGGTAAGAATGTCAGTAGCAGCTTTAGGGGCAAAACTTTGGCGGTAGCGAGTAATGTATTTGCGCGCCCATTTTAAATTATCCCAATCAAGTGTGGTGCGCTGGCCATTTTTTAAAATAACGTCAGCGGTTTTATCTGCCACATTTAACACCACGCCAGCATGCAAATCAGCTATTTCTTTAACAGGTTTTAGCTTTTCTATAATTTGCTGCTCACTTAAGGCAGGCTGTGTTTCTGGATCCCACAACACGTCTACAGGCCCACGAAAGCCATGACGCATATCATAGTTATGTAAATTATTAACTAAAGCTGTTTGCGCAGCCTTTTGAACTTTAGACTCCACAGAGGTAAATATTTTAAAGCCAGAGTTATATGCTTTTTCTACACCGTAGCGCTCAACCATCTCAGCACGAACCATCTCAGAGATATAAGGGGCGTAAAGGTCTATCTCAGCACCGTGAAAATAAGCAGTGATAGGCTGGTTAGCCGCATCGTTGTATTGCTGTTGCGTAATATAGTTTTCTGTAAGTAAGCGACCAAGCACTACATTACGACGTGCTTTAGCTCTAATTGGGTTACGAATTGGGTTAAGCGCCGAAGGGGCTTTAGGTAAACCGGCAATCATTGCCATTTGTGCAAGAGTGAGGTCTTTTAGCTCTTTGCCATAGTAAACTTGAGCAGCAGCCCCAATACCAAATGCACGATTACCTAGTTCTATTTTATTAAGATACAGCTCAAGAATTTCGTCTTTTGTTAATACACTTTCAATATGTAGAGCTATAAAAATCTCTTTAACTTTACGAATATACGCTTTTTCTCGTGTTAAAAAGAAGTTACGAGCAAGCTGCATAGTAATGGTACTCGCGCCCTGTTTTTTCTCACCTGTTGAAATTAACACAATAGCAGAGCGGACAATACCAATAGGGTCTATACCAATATGGTCATAAAAACGGTTGTCTTCTGTTGCTAAAAAAGCATCAATTAAAGGCTGGGGGATTTCGTCTATAGTGACGGGGATGCGGCGTTTTTCACCAAATTGATTAATTAAGAGTCCATCTTTTGTAAAGACTTGCATAGGGGTTTGTAATTGCACGTCTTTTAAAACTTGCACACTGGGGATATCAGGTTTAACGTAATAATAAAGGCTGATTAAAGTGATCAGACCAAATAACGTGCAAATGATAAAAAATTGTAATGTTCGTTTTAATAAAATCACTTATATTTCCCTAAATGGACTCCCAATTGCGAGTTTAGACTGCTAGTATATATTGATTAAAAAATGAATAATATTTTTTACTAAAAAAATTATAACTTGTTTATTATTAAAACAAAGGTCAAGTTGCAAACATGCTAAGTCAACTATTTCAAAAGCCATCCACTGCGATGGTCGGAATCGATATCGGATCGCACTCTATCAAAGCAGTGCTTTTAAGTGAAATTGAAACGGGATTTCGACTAGAAGCACTTGCAATTGAACCTATGCCAAAAGGCGCAATGAGTGAGCGCTCTATTCAGGATATTGAAGCAATTGGTAACATAATTACAAAATTAAAAAGAAAACTACCAAAATCTTTAAAATCAGCGGCAGCGGCTGTATCAGGGCAAACCGTTATCACTAAAGTTATTTTTATGGATGTTTCATTAAGTGACGCTGAATTAGAGTCGCAAATTGAAATAGAAGCTGACAGCTTAATACCTTACCCCCTTGATGAAGTGAGCTTAGATTTTGAAAAGCTCTCTACCAACGAAGCCGACCCGAGTAAAATGAATGTGTTGTTATCTGCTGCACGTACAGAAAGTGTTGAAGCCCGTGTGGGCGCACTTGAGGCGGCAAACTTAACCGCTAAAGTGGTTGATGTTGAAAGCTATGCGTTAAGTAGAGCAATGGATGTGTATTATCAGCAATTACCAAGTGACGCCTTTAATAAGTGTGTTGCGGTGGTAGATATTGGCGCTGTTTTAATGCTGGTCAGTGTTGTTCAAGCAGGTGAAACAATTTATACCCGTGACCAAGTGTTTGGTGGCGACCAATACACTAACAGCATTGTGTCTTACTATAACAAAGGCTTTGATGAGGCTGAAATAGGCAAAACAACGGGTGACTTACCCCCTAATTATACCTTTGAAGTGCTGGCACCGTTTCAAACATCATTATTACAACAAGTGCGCCGTGCGGTACAAATGTTTTTAACAACCACAGGTAAAGATCAAGTAGATTATATTGTGCTAACCGGCGGTACATCGATGATTGACGGTTTAGATAGGTTGTTAATTGAAGAGCTAGGTATTCATGCTGTGGTTGCTGAACCATTTGCAAATATGGAAGTTTCGCCAAAAGTAGACAGAAATGTAATGCAGCGAAATAGAACGCAGTTTGCAATTGCTACTGGTTTGGCATTAAGGAGCTTTTCATCATGCCACATATAAATCTATTGCCGTGGCGAGAGCTACAGCGTGAAGAATCAAAAAAGAAATTTATAACAATTTTAGTTGCGGTTGTTATTGGCTGTTTTGCAAGTATGTACTTACTTAGCTCTTTTTACGCGGGTTTAAAAGATGGGCAGAATTTAAAAAATAATTATTTAAGCTCAGAAATAAGCATGCTTGATAAAAAAATCAGTGAAATTAGAAATCTTGATAAGCGAAAAGAAAATTTACAACAACGTATGCGATTAATTGAAGAGCTACAAAGCAGCCGTAATTTAGGTACTCAAATTATGGATGAAGTAGCTAAAATTGTTCCTCAAGGCGTGTATTTAACTAAGCTTGAGCGCCGCGGCAGTCAAATACATGTGCTAGGACGCAGTGAATCAAACAATCGTTTATCTACTATGCTGCGTCAGGTGCAAGGCTCATATTTATTAGAAAGACCTACCATGCAAGGCATTGTGGCAGGCGATCAAACATCACGGTTACTCAGTGATTTTAATATGGAGTTTTACGTAAAACCATTTGATGAAATTGGTGAGGTAAGTGATGAACCTTGATTTAAAAGCCTTAAATGAAATAGATTGGAATGAAATTGAGCTCGACAATATTGGCGAGTGGCCCGTTGCGGTAAAAGCTATTTGTTGCTTATTTATAGCCGGTTTAGTGTTGTTTTTTAGTTACAGCCTATTGGTATCTGATGAAATAGACAGCTATCACAGCGCGGTAGCTAAAGAAGTAGAGCTGCGCAGTACCTACAGAACAAAGTATGCCGTAGCCAGTAAGCTTGATATATACCGCCAGCAAATGGTTGAAATGGAAGATAAGTTTTCACAACTACTAAAGCGATTACCTACCTCAAATGAAACCCCAGGCCTGTTAGACGATTTATCTTATGTAGGTACTACTAGCGGTTTAACATTTTTGAAAATTGGCTGGTTACCTGAAATCGAAAAAGAGTTTTATACTGAGCTGCCAATTAAAATTGAAGTAATAGGCACTTACCATGAATTTGGTGAATTTGTAGGAAAAGTAGCCCAATTACCACGAATTGTAAGTTTACATGACTTTTCGATTGTATCATCTGGTGAAAAGCAACTAACATTCAGTGTGGTAGCAAAAACATATCGTTATGAAGAGGGGGTTAAAAAGTGAGATTAGTCCCTTTATTATCATTGTCTGTTTTATTGTTGGCAGGTTGTAACGACGATACGTCTGAGCAAAAAGAATTTATTGACCAAGTTAAGGCCAGCACCACACCTAAAGTTGAGGAAATACCTGAATTAACGCAGTTTGAACATTTTGAATATAATGCATCGCAGTTACGTAGTCCTTTTGTGGCTCCGCAGCCTGAAATTATTCAAAATAAGCTAACGCAAATTAAAAATTGTTTACACCCTGACCCTGATAGAGTGAGAGAGCCACTAGAAAAGTACCCGCTTGATAACCTATCAATGAAAGGTACATTAGGCTCTAACGGGCAAATGTGGGCACTGATCACCGCAGCGGATGAAACGCTGCATAGGGTAACGGTAAATAATTACTTAGGGACGTATGACGGTAAAGTTAAGTCTGTAAGTAGTGATTATGTAGAACTAGTTGAATTAATCCCTGATGGGTCGGGTTGTTGGAAAGAGCGGCTGACTAAATTGGAAATGTTAGAGGCGGCAAATAATGGCGCAAATTAATAATAAAAAAGGTAAAACACACATGCATAAGGATGTACTTTGGCATCATCGTTTTCAAACGGTGTTATTTGTCATATTGGCTCTTTTTGTTGCAAAAACAGCCAGTGCAGCGCCGCTACTTTATGATGTACGTTATAACCCCTTGCTAAAAGGCGAGACAGAGTTACAACTTGTATTTGACGAAGAGCTAACACAACAACCTAAAATTCAAGTACACAACACACCAGCGCGCATAGAAATGTTATTTGACGGTGCAGAACTAGAACAGGGTCTTGAAAATGTGCCGGTCGATCACGCAGGTATTAACAGTGTCAGCAGCGTACTGACAGAGCAAGGCTTAAAAGTTACGGTAAATTTAGAGCGTTTAAAAATATACGAAACACAAGTTAATAATAACTTAGTGTCGTTGCGCGTATCTGATAACCCGCTGACTGAACAAGCTTCTGATGAAAGCAGCAATGGTTATGATGCCTCAAGCGCTTATATTAATCGGATTCAATCTATTGATTTTCGCCGTGGTGAAAAAGGTGAAGCAAAAGTTTTAGTATTTTTACAAGACACGCAAGCTGCAATAGAAGTACATGAAAGTGGTGGAAAAATAATTGCAGAGTTTCATCACACAGATATTTTAGACGACTTACTGTATGAATTAGATGTGCTAGATTTTGGTACTGTAGTAAGTACCATTGAGACCTTTAAAGAAGATAGCTTAAGCCGTGTAGTTATTGAGCCTAATGCTGCTTTTACCTTTACCTACCAGCAAATAGATAACATTTTAACGTTAACCATTGAAAAAGATGAAACGCAAAATGCCTATTTAGATGGCGGCAAGGAATATCAAGGTCGTCCAATGACCTTAAACTTCCAAGATATTTCGGTTAGAGCTGTACTGCAAATCATAGCGGGTTATAACGAGTTTAACTTAGTAACGAGTGACTCAGTAACTGGCAATATTACACTTCGTTTAGATGGCGTTCCATGGGATCAGGCTTTAGATGTTGTACTGCGTATTAAAGGCCTTGATAAGCGTATGGATGGCTCTATATTGATGGTTGCGCCAGCTGAAGAGCTCGCAGCACGTGAAGCTAAAGATTTACTAGCAAAACAAAAGGTCGAGGATTTAGAGCCGCTTTACAGTGAGTATATTCGTTTAAACTACGCTAAGGCTGAAGATTTTGCGGATTTACTGAAAACCGATACTAACAGCATCATTTCTGCCCGAGGCAGTGTATCGGTTGACCAGCGTACCAATACATTACTTATTAAAGATACAGCGAAGAGCATTGAGAGTATTCGTCGAATGATTGAAACACTCGATATTCCAGTGCAACAGGTTGTTATTGAATCACGTATGGTAACAGTGCGCGATAACGTCACAGAAGATTTAGGCGTGCGTTGGGGATTTAGTGATCAACAAGATAGTGATGGTATATCTGGCTCGCTTGAAGGAGCTGAGTCTATCTCAAATGGCACTATTCCTGATTTATCAGACCGTCTTAATGTAAACCTACCTATTACTAACCCTGCGGCAAGTATTGGTTTACACATAGCTAAGTTGGCTAATGGCACTTTAATTGATTTAGAGCTAAGTGCTTTAGAAGAAGAAAATAAAGGTGAGATTATTGCGAGCCCGCGCATTACTGCAGCTAATCAGCAAAAAGCACGTATTGAGCAAGGTACTGAAATCCCCTATACCGAATCAGCCTCAAGTGGTGCTACTACTGTAAGCTTTAAAAAAGCGGTATTGAGCCTTGAGGTTACCCCGCATATAACGCCTGATAACAAAGTTATTTTAGACTTAGTTATTACACAAGATACTCGTGGCGAAACGGTTCAAACCGGAACAGGTGAAGCGGTTTCGATAGACACTCAACAAATTGAAACACAAGTGCTGGTTGATAACGGCCAAACCGTTGTGCTGGGTGGTATTTTTCAGCAGCAAATAATTAATACCACAAATAAAGTACCTGTACTTGGTGATATTCCATATGTTGGACGCTTATTTAAGAGCACCAGCGAGTTTAATGAGAAACGTGAATTACTTATTTTCGTGACACCGAAAATACAAATAGACTAAAATTTAGTGGTTTTATGTTCGTCAACGAGTGTTTATTGATAATAATTGCTCGTTATATGGCTTTTTATTGTAATAGACTTGAAATACCCGGCCAATTACTGAGATAATCCCCTCCTTAATTTTGGGGCCAGGTCGTTAGGCGGGGTTTTATTTCAAATTTTAGAGTTCGTTTGTACTAAAAGATATGGCTGAGAAACGTAATATATTTCTAGTTGGCCCCATGGGGGCTGGCAAAAGCACGATTGGTCGTCACATCGCTGACCAATTACACCTTGAATTTGTCGATTCTGATCAAGAAATCGAACGCCGTACCGGTGCAGATATTGCCTGGGTGTTTGATCTTGAGGGTGAAGAAGGCTTTAGACTTCGTGAAGAATCTGTTATTGGCGACTTAACCGAAATGCAAGGTATTGTACTTGCAACCGGTGGTGGTTCAGTAATGAGTAAAGAAGTTCGAAACAAGCTTTCGGCTCGTGGTATCGTTGTATACCTAGAGACACCTATAGAAAAGCAAGTTGCACGCACGCAACGCGACAAGCGTCGCCCATTACTGCAAACTGAAGAAGCACCTCGTAATGTACTAGAGCGCTTAGCAGAAGAACGCGAGCCACTATACAAAGAAGTTGCCGATTTTGTTGTACGCACCGATGAGCAAAGCGCTAAAGTTGTTGCTAACCAAATCATCGAGAAATTAGATTTTTAAAAACCAATAATAAAGGAAATAACAAAGCATGCTTGAATTAACTGTTAATTTGGACGAGCGAAGTTATCCTATTTTTATTGGTCAATCTGCACTTCAAGATAATGGCCGCCTTGTTCACCACATTGGTGATTGTCGGCCTATCATTATCACTAACGACACAGTTGCGCCTTTATATTTACAAGGACTGCTTGATTCGTTAGCTGATCTAAACCCTCTTTCTTTTGTCATTCCCGATGGTGAGCAATACAAGTCACTTGAATGGTTTGAGAAAATATCTGCTTTTTTATTGCAAAATAATTGCGGCCGAGACACATGCTTAATTGCACTAGGTGGCGGCGTTATTGGCGATTTAACAGGCTTTGTTGCTGCATGTTATCAGCGCGGTGTACCGTTTATTCAAATTCCGACCACGGTACTATCACAAGTTGACTCCTCTGTAGGGGGCAAAACAGCGGTAAATCACCCACTGGGTAAAAACATGATTGGGGCGTTTTATCAGCCACAAGCAGTTTTTATTGATACTAATTCACTTCACACTTTACCGGCGCGCGAATTTGCAGCGGGTATGGCCGAAGTTATTAAGTATGGTCTGATTTACGATACCGAGCTATTTGCTTTTATTGAGCAAAATGTAGAAAAGCTACAGCAACTAGATGAAGCAAGTTTGCAGCATATTATTTATAGATGTTGTGAAATTAAAGCGCTTATCGTGGCGCAAGATGAAAAAGAAAATGGCCTTCGTGCATTACTCAACTTAGGGCATACCTTTGCGCATGCAATTGAAGCGCAAATGGGATACGGTGTATGGCTACATGGCGAGGCTGTTGCTACCGGAATGGTACTTGCTGCTAAATTAGCGCATACACGCGGTGATTTATCGCAAACTGAGGTAGATAGAATTGTAACGCTACTCAAGCTTTATAATTTACCGACAGAGATCCCAAGTGAAATGACTGCTGAGCAGTTTTTAATGCATATGCGTAAAGACAAAAAAAATAAAAAAGGCACTATCCGCTTTATTTTACCTACTCAATTTGGTCAATGCGCATTGGTAGATGACGTATCAGACGACCAAGTTAGAGCGTTAATCGAGCAATAATGCAGGCGCAAATTTTACCAAGCCGTGCGGCGTTGGTGGATAGAATCGCTCTGCAATTTGAATACGGGCAAAACTTAATTGTATTACTAGGCACCTCTGGCCTAGGCAAAAGTTATATGCTCGAAACCTTCATCACCGACAAATACAACAGTTTTAATAAAGCATTTGTACAAGTAAGTGCCAGTGTAAATGATGTATCACTGATGAGTGATATATTAGAGCAAAGCTTTAACTCTCCGCTGATTGATCACGATTTATCGTTAAGTGAAAACTTTTACCAATTGTTGCAGCAGCAGCCGTGTGAGGCTTGTTTGTGGGTGCTCGATAATGCAAGGCACTTATCTGAAGAGCTATTACAGGAGTTAGAGTTACTTGCCAAAAAAAGCCCTGTAACGCTTTATATCATGCTAGCTTCGCAATCAAAGCTGGCAATTAATAATGCCGTTGAAATTTACTTAGAGCCTTTATCTGCACATGAATCTAAACAGCTAATGAGCTGGTATTTTCCTAATTTACCGTACGATGAAGACCCCGTATTTAGCGCATTTTTAAATGAAGCGAATGGCAACCCCAGCTTATTATTAGCATGGCAAGCAACCGAGCATGTGGCTGATATTGTAAAAAAAGATAAAGTGTCGTGGCGAGTACACTTAATCTCGTTGTTAATTATAATTATGCTACTTATCATTGGTTTGCTGTATAAAAATGATATGACCCAATGGTGGCAAACGTACTATCAAAATCAACAAAGCCAAGTCATAGATACCGCTATTCCTGCTTCTCAAATTACCGCTATTCCAAGCGCGGATAAAGAAGTCAGTAATGATAATTCTGATATATCAAAAGCGGATTTGCCTTTAAAGTCGGTCAGCGATAAATCACAAGCTAATATAGCGCCTCATAAAAACGATGTGCCGGCGATAATGCAAAGCCTAACGCACCAAGCTCAACAAAGCGCTCAGAGTGAGCAACGTGTACAAAGCGAGGCGTTACCACAAAGCTTAAACACTCCTGAGACTATTGAGCCAATTGAAAGTGACGATAAAGAAAGCCCGCAGCCTAAAACCTCAAATAACGTATCAGATAACGCTTGGTATTTAGCTCAGCCAGATAATAATACAACTGTGCAGCTGCTAGCTGTTACACAGGAAAAAATCACCCGTGAGTTTATTATTCAACATAATTTAAGCCAGCGCGCTAAGGTTTACCAAACTAAGCGAAATAATAAAGTGTGGTGGGTGGTTACTATTGGCAGTTATGCATCACTCGCTGATGCTAAAAGTGCGTTGTCTGCCTTGTCGAGTGCGCTTAGAAAGAACAAGCCTTTTTATAAAAAAATCAGCAAAATAAAACAAGAAATTGCACGACTTGATCAGTAAACTGACTCACTTTAGTGTAAAATCGCGCTACAGCAGATTGAAGTTAAGAACCAATGCAACAAAAGAGTAGAGCCTTCCTTAAATGGGCTGGCGGTAAATACAGCCTAGTTGAAGATATTAATGCACGTTTATCTCAAGCCAGCAAACACGCTGAAACCTTGGTAGAACCTTTTGTAGGTGCAGGCTCGGTATTTTTAAATAGTAATTTTAAGCACTATTTACTCAACGACATCAATGCTGATTTAATTAACTTATACAAAGAGCTCAAGCGCTCGCCTGATGAGTTTATAAGTGACTCTAAAAAACTATTTGTTGATTTAAATAACCACCCAGACGCTTACTACGAATACCGTGTACAGTTTAATAAAAGTAGTGATGTGTATGAGCGCGCAATGCTCTTTTTATACATGAATCGGCATGGTTACAATGGGCTGTGTAGGTATAACCTCAAAGGCATTTTTAACGTGCCATTTGGTAAATATAAAAAGCCTTATTTTCCTGAAAAAGAAATGTACTTTTTTGCCGAAAAAGCACAAAAAGCCACATTTACCTGCCTAAGCTATGATGATGTGTTTAAGCTTGTGCCAAACAATGCGGTTATTTATTGCGATCCGCCTTATGTGCCGCTAAGTAAAACTGCGTCGTTTACCTCTTATGCTAAAGGCGGGTTTAATTTAGACGATCAAGCAAACTTGGCAAACTTAGCCGAGCAAGCCGCGTTTGAAAACAATACCCCAGTGCTTATATCTAACCACGATACCGTATGGACGCGAAAAATTTATAGCCAAGCTACACTTGGTAAAATTCAGGTAAAACGTACTATCAGCCCTAAAGGTGGGTCACGCAATAAGGTCGACGAGTTAATGGCTATGTATTTAGCACCCAAGCAACCACTGCGTAAATTGTCACTACAAAAATAACAAAAAACAGCACAGCTAAAGCAATAATAAAAAGAGGGGAGTGTTGTTGGAAGTCGGCTTGGCGTTTGTGCTCTGATTGCACACCAAAAAATGCTGCTAGCACACTTTGCAACGCGCTAATAAAGTGCAGCATTATTTAAAATAGAGGTTTTATTGAAGGCGTATTCTTAGCGTCTTCTGAGCTAGTTAATAGCTCTAATAAATCTAAATAATGAAACTGCGCACTGCGGCTATCGCCTGTTAGCCACGAAAACCACGATGAGTCTTCTTCTACTTTCGCACACGTTAAGGTGTTTGAAGCGTTTTTACTACTTGCCTGATGCTGACAATTGCTAACTAAGCTTAAATCTTGCTCAGAACTTGGCGCAAAACTAAATGCCCCAATAAATAACAATGCCGACGCAATTAAGATCCCTGTTTTAAATGCACGCATAATATTAGCCTAAAATTAAGTTACTCCTTTAATAATAACAAAAGCTGTATAAATAACAAACTAATATTTACCTGTAATAGCTAAGGCCTGTTGAAACTTGCGAGTTAAAGTGTGTTCTCAAGCTAAGAGTTTTTAAATCGCGCCCCGAAGTTTGTAATCGAGTGGGCACAATAACTGCTCTTACGTTAATCTAATAGCTTACATCATGTAAGCAAAGCTTGTGCGTCTACTCACGGCCTTACCAAAAATTAAACATGCTGCCCAAAACTCAACCACTAAAGCTTTTCATAAATAAATACTTATATATTTAAATCGATATTTTTAGTTATGCCTAATTTACAGTGTATTACTTGGGAAACCTCAGCATTTACGGTACATTAAGGCATATTTTACTGATTGACGGATTACTATGTTAAACCCTGAACAAAAATACTTAATTGCGCCTTCTATTTTGTCAGCCGATTTTGCAAAATTAGGCGAAGATGTGGATAAAGTACTCGCTGCAGGCGCTGATGTAGTACATTTTGATGTCATGGACAATCACTATGTGCCTAATCTCACTATTGGGCCCATGGTGTGTAAAGCGCTTAGAGATTACGGTGTAACAGCACCTATAGATGTGCACCTAATGGTAAAACCAGTCGATAGTATAATCCCTTTGTTTGCAGAGGCCGGCGCATCAATAATTACTTTTCACCCTGAGGCCAGCGAGCATATAGACCGCACCATACAGCTCATTAAAGACCATGGTTGTAAAGCGGGCTTAGTATTCAACCCTGCCACTAGCCTTAGCTACCTCGATCACGTTATTGATAAGCTAGATACTATTTTATTAATGTCGGTAAATCCAGGCTTTGGCGGCCAAAGCTTTATTCCCCACACCCTTGAAAAACTAGCTCAAGCTAAGCAGCGTATAGTTGCGTCGGGTCGTGATATTCGCCTAGAAGTAGATGGTGGTATTAAGGTTGATAACATAGCCGCAGCGGCGCAAGCAGGTGCCGATATGTTTGTAGCAGGGTCTGCTATTTTTAATGAGCCTGATTACAAGGTTGTTATTGATCAAATGCGTGAGCAGTTAGGAAACGTAAAGTAATGAAATATGATGTAGCTTTGTTCGACCTTGACGGCACACTTGTTGATAGCGTTTACGATTTATACCTAGCAGTAAACTTAACACTGAGTGATTTAGCGTTTCCTATTGTTAGCCAAAGCTTGGTTGAAAGCTGGATAGGCAACGGTATTGAAACCCTAGTCAAGCGTGCACTCAGCGGTGATATGCAAATTAGCGAACATTTAGATGAAGCGCTTAGTGCAAAAGCCATTGCCTTATTTTACCAACATTATGAGCAGCTAGTGGGCAAGTATAGTGTGTTGTATCAGCATGTAGAAACAGGGCTCAGTGCTTTGCGGGGCATGCCAAAAGCACTTGTTACTAATAAGGCGCGCCTATTTACCGAGCTACTACTTGATAAGCTTTCCCTTACCAGTCACTTTGAAGTGATAGTGTGTGGAGACGATATGGCTAAAAAGCCTTCACCAGCGCCTTTATTGTATGCATGTAACAAGCTGAATGTTGAGCCGAGTAAGGCTATTATGATTGGCGATTCAAAAAGCGATATATTGGCAGCACATGCCGCTAAAATTGATGTAATAGCGGTGGATTATGGTTATAACCAAGGCGAAAATCTTGAGGATTATAATCCACAGTACCTATGCGATAACTTCTTAGATATAATACCAACACTAACACAGCGTTAAAATTTTTAATTAACTAAACACTAAAGGAAAATCATGAGTAAACCAGTAGTTTTAAGTGGCATTCAGCCAACCGGTGGTATGACAATAGGCAACTATGTTGGCGCTATTAACCAGTGGCTAAAGCTACAGGAAGACCACGAAAGTTTCTTTATGCTTGTTGATTTACACGCGATTACCGTGCGCCAAGAGCCTGAACTTCTTCGCTCTCGTGTATTAGATGGTATAGCGTTATACGCGGCATGTGGCATAGACCCTGAAAAATCGGCCTTATTTGTACAGTCGCAAGTGCCAGAACACGCGCAGTTAGCATGGGTGCTAAATTGTTACGCACAAATGGGCGAGCTTAACCGCATGACTCAGTTTAAAGACAAGTCATCTAAGCATGCTAACAATGTAAACGTCGGTTTATTTTCGTACCCAGTATTGCAAGCAGCGGATATTTTATTATACCAAGCAGACCAAGTACCGGTAGGGGATGACCAAAAGCAGCACTTAGAGTTAACGCGTGATATAGCGACACGCTTTAATAATTTATACGGTGACGTATTTAAGTTACCAGAGCCATATATTCCTGAATTTGGCGCACGCGTAATGAGCCTTCAAGATCCGCTCAAAAAAATGTCTAAGTCTGATGAAAACCCTAATGGCTACATCATGCTATTAGATGAGCCTAAAAAGATTGAGAAAAAGCTTAAAAAAGCAGTAACCGATTCAGACGAGCAAGCGCGTATTTACTTTGACCGTACTGAAAAGCCAGGCGTTTCTAATTTACTTACTTTATTAAGCGTAGCCACTAAGCGCTCAATTGAAGACTTAGTGCCAGAGTATGAAGATAAAATGTATGGTCACCTGAAAAAAGACACAGCCGATGCAGTTGTTAGCATGATTGAGCCAATCCAAGCCCGTTTTAAAGAGATCAGAGAAGATCAAAACTTACTTGATAGCATCATGAAATCAGGCGCAGAAAAAGCCAGTGTACGTGCAGAAAAAACACTTAAATCGGTTTACGATGCACTAGGGTTTATTCCTCGTACATAAATTAGTATAAGCAAATAAAAATGCCGCTAAATTTAGCGGCATTTTTGTAACTTTTAATGAATACTTTTTATTATCTAACCTCAGATCTGCATAAGAATTAAAGTCGAGTCACTTTTATACTCGGCTTTTTAGTCTGAAAAGTATAGGCAATTAATCCAGCCATTAAATTAACCATAAATGAGATGCAGCTGCGGTGCCTTGT
>NZ_JAQREO010000017.1:0-100590 GCF_028599385.1 Pseudoalteromonas sp. CST2 | reverse complement strand
AAGGCCGACCAGACACAATGATAATGTAGTATTTGCTATGTGACTCTCTACCGCTGTGGGCACTACGACATTGCCAAACTTCAAATACAAGAAAGCCCGACTCGAAAGAGCCGGGCTTTTTTACGTCTGCAGAAAAGTAAAAATACATTCCAGATATTATTCGCACAGTCTAGCACCACCGTAGCGTGGGTTGAGTATCACGAAACCCGCGGATAAAACACAACACAGAGCTCAAACTCTTTGTAGTAATACTAATACGCAATAATACTTAATCATTTAGCCTAGCCATCAACACGTTTTTCCACCCTCAAATAGATCACTTAATTAAGCGAATTGCTATTACAGTACAAGCAAGTCTCTTAACTTAACTAATCTATTAAGATGTATAAAAATAATAGCTTATAGTTCAGACTATTTTGATCCACACTCTTTAACTTTGACTATAGTTATACCTCATAATAATTATTCTGCAGAATTATAAAATGTCGTTACTTTTTAATATTCAGCGCTTTTTTATCTAGGTTGCTGAGTGTCTATGCGAAATAAAATATTTCAGATAATCGTTTTAATCGTGAGCCTACACCATTTACCGGCTAAATCGGATGAGTTTGATTTTTCAGGCTACGCACGTGTTATTGGTGGTTATTTAGATGAAAAAGATGTCGAATATAGAGGCTACGATGACAGTCTTAACTTTTCACCATCAAGTTTAATAGGTCTTCAAGCTGAGTATCAGTTTAATACAAACTGGTCAGTGACAGCACAAGGGTTATTTAGATCCGATAGCACAACGGTATCTGGTGAGAGTGGACTTGAATGGCTGTATTTAACTTATACGCCCACAACAAAGCTACAGATAAAAATCGGTAAGCTGCGAACCCCATTTTTTACAATGAGCGACTTCTCTGATGTAGGGTTTGCATACCCATGGATCAATCCGCCACAACAAGTATACGACACGTACTTATTTAAAACATTTAATGGTATTGATGCTATTTACAAATTTGGCTCAGATGACTTTGATATCAGTATTGAAGGGTACTATGGAGAAGAGTCGGGAAGTATTGGCATAGGCCCTTTTAAAACAGGTTTTGAGGTGGATAATTTAGTGGGTGTGATAGGGAAGTTGAATATTGAAAATATAGAATTTAGGGCTTCAAGGTATAACGGTAACATAGCGTTAGATCTTAAATCGATTAACCAACTACAAGATGTTTTAGAGAATTTTAATTTTAGCCAAAGTGCAGCATCGCTGAAAACGCAGGGCAGTGCGCATGCAGATCAATTTGGTGTTATTTATGATAATTTAGATTATTTTTTTAGAGGTGAATGGGTAAAGATTAAAACACAGTTAGATATAATTCCGATTATACAGAGCTATTACTTAACCGTAGGCTATAACGATGCACCTTTTACTTATCATTTAACCTTTGCAGACAGCGATGTAGAAATTAATGCCAATCAGAATGAAATCCCTATTGGTGCTAATGTAGAGCTTGATCAGCTGGCACAGGCTTATAACAGCGTGTTTGCAGAGTCTGCGCCCGACTCACTAAAAACATGGACACTCGGTATACGATGGGATGTGCTACCTAATCTGGCATTAAAGGCGGAAGTATCTGCTTTAGAGGGCGATGAGGTTAGTAATTCTTTTTTTGTGATCCCTGAGGATGTTAGCTTTAATAGAAAAACGAATCTTTACCTTATTGGCTTAGATTGGGTATTTTGATGATGTACTCTAAGTTAACTTACGTGATTAGACATATAATACTGCTGTGTATTTTTACTTGGTCATTATTGTTTATTAGCGTACAAGCCTACGCGGATAATAGCCACACCACTAAAGTGATCATTGTTGTTAATACGGCCAATAAAAACTTAGCTTTGAGTAAGCAGCAAATTCGCCATATTTATATGGGCGGCGCGATGAGTCGTCAATTTAAAGCAGTAAATTTACCCGCCGGAAACCCGTTACGAATCGACTTTAATACGAAATTGGTTGGTTTAACCGAATCGAGAATTCAGGCTTATTGGGCTCAGATGAGATTTACAGGGCGTAGCAAGCCACCTGTAGAATTTAGCTCGACTAAAGAAATTATTGCGTATTTATTGAAAGAAGAAAATGCAGTTGCTTATTTACCTGCTGATACAAAAATTCCGGACGAGCTAACTGTTGTAACGCTAACGCCTTAATTTATGGTTAACTAGTAGCGCTGACTTATTTTAAAATTAGCGCTTTAAATGCCTCTTTTGCTTGGGCTTTAGCTGCTGGAATGTGTGCTATGGCTACAGGCTTTGCAAAATAATACCCTTGCATTTCATCACTGCCATTTTTAATTAGGTAGTTAGCCTGGCAGGCTGTTTCTATACCCTCACTACATACTTTTAAACCTAGGCGTTTACTTAAATCGAGTATGGCCTTTAATACTGCCGCATCCTTTTCTGAGCTGTCAAATTGATTAACGAACATACGGTCAATTTTGATGGTATCGATATCTATTTTTGTAAGGTAGCTTAGCGATGAATAACCCGTTCCAAAATCATCAAGGGCTATAGACCCACCCATTTGTTTTATTTGGTTAAAGAATTCATTGGAGTTTTCAAAATTATCGAGATAGCTTGATTCGGTTATTTCAAACTGGATATTTGCAATGTCGACGTTGTATTTAACCAATTTATTTTTTACAACATCAATAAAGTGATTATCTTTAAGATCATGGCTCGATAGGTTTAAAGAAACGAGTACATGGTTACCTATAGTTTGCTTTAGTGTGGGTAAATCTTGAAATACCCTGGAGACAACCCACTGCGTGATTGCTTTTATTTTACCTGCTTGCTCTGCAATGGGTATAAATTCGCCTGGTGAAATGAAGCCAAGCTCTTCACTTTGCCATCTAATAAGGGCTTCAAGGCCATTAGCCTCACCATTGGCAGCTATTTTTAACTGATACACAACTTCAAACTCATTTTGCGCAATTGCATGACTAATTAAATTAGCCACTTGAGCCATTCGCTTGCTGTTTTCTAACATTTTTCTATGGAAAACAGTGTACGACCCTTTACCTTTTTCTTTTGAGGCATACATTGCGATGTCTGCATTACTAATTAACGTATTAATATCAAACTCGGCCTCTTTAGCGTGGGCAATACCAATACTTACCCCAGTAGGTATATCCCACTGGTTAATAGTAAAAGGCGTTTGCATTGAGCTGATAATTTGCTCCGCGATATTAATAACGTCGGTGTAATTATTTATATTACGCAGCATTATTAAAAACTCATCACCCCCTAAGCGTGCAATAACATCGTTTTCGCGTAAGTGCTTTTTAATATTACTAGCGACCGCCTTTAAAAGTAGGTCGCCCGTTTCATGGCCAAGTGTATCGTTAACACCTTTAAAGCTATCTACGTCAAAAAACATAATTGCTATATCTTGATGATTATTTTTACAGCGCGTTAATTCTTCTTTTAGTAAGCCCATAATAAACATGCGATTAGGTAAGCCAGTTAATATATCGAAGTTAGCTAAGTGCTCCATTGATTGCTTTTGCTTTAATAGTTGTGCGGTGTTTTTTTGATTAGTGAGCACTTGGGCATTAATAGTGTTAAGTAAGTTATTAATATCTTTGCCAAGTTGCGATACTTCGTCGTTGCCTGAGCCCTGGTATTGGAGTTGATAGTTAGTTGTTTTTTCTACTTTTTGTGTGAATTTAGAAAGTTTTAATAGCGGGCTTAATAAATGTTGGTATATCCAAAAAGAGATGAGGATGGTGATCACGATACTAAAAATAACGATAGGGGCTGCACTATAAAATAAGCTCGCTTTGCTTTCATTGAGGGGCTTATTAAAATCCTGAACAATTAATAGGTAGCCTATAGGGAGCTGCTCCTCACCAATTGTTTTTAAGGCAACTAAGCCTTGGTTAGTAACACTGACGGTACGGGGCAAACTTTGTGGTTTGATCCCTTGTAACTGTGGAGAAAAATCCTCGAACTTTAAGTAATTAGGGTGCACGTAGGACTGTATTAGCTGCCAATTACTATCAAATACATTTACAAACTTTATGTGCTCGTACCTATCTAACCCCAAAAGCTCAGTTGTAATAGAAAATAAATCTATCTCTTGCGACATAACACGTAACAAATTATCTGAAATATTTGATGACATAGCATCGAGGTTTTCTTCAACTGATTGGCGGTATAAATCCTCGTGCTCATTAATAGCTAAATAAAAAACAAAGCTAGCGCTTAGTACAATTAAACAAGTCGTAATAATAATAAATTTGTTACGAATACTATGAAACATTTAGCCAAATCCCTTCTTACTGTCATGCTCTTTCACTAAAAGAGTTATTACTTATTGTTGTTATTTATTAATAGAAGGCTTACGCGTAGCGCTGATGTTACTTACTAAATTTGTAAGTAAAAGAATGTGTTTAAATTCATAGAGTAACTATAGCTGGTTATTTTATTTTAGGCAGACTTACTTTGTTGCAATTTCATTCTTGGCTTAATAAGTGACCTGTGTAAGACTAATGCGGTTATTTATTAAATCAGGTGACATGAATGTCGAATATAAAAGCTTGGAAACTTATGAGCCTGTTTTGTTTGTTTGCAGTGCTTATGGGTTGTCAATCTAAAGAAGAGCAACTACAACAAACAATTCAAGAGTCTATTAAAAAGGCAGATGTTGAGCTTGCACAGCTTGGTACCGCGCTTGATAATGGAACTATACGTAATGCTGTATTGCTTAAAGAATATGGCAAACTCCTTAAACAGCAACAGCCAGAACTTAGTCAGGTTGTTGATGTAATTACCCTTGATGCTACAAGGCAGGGTGCCCTTTACAGTGGTTTAACACAACGACTTAAAGATATTAAAGGCACTTATTTAATCCCTCCTTACGAAGATACGCTACACAGTATTGATTTACTGCGTGAGGCGGCTAAGCCTACGCTGTTTTCTGATGCGTTAACTGACCCGATTAATATGCTAGCGGATATGTCTAAGGGCAGCCTTGCGCGCGTTGGTGCTATTAGTAAAGAAGCGGAGGGCGCAGGCGAGGGTAATCAATTGGTGGGCAACCCTAATTACGGTAACTGGCAAACTAATAGTAATGGTATTAGCTTTTGGCAGTGGTATGGCATGTACCGTATTTTAGGCGATGTATTTGACCGTGTTGAATACGGACGTTGGAGCAGCCGCCGTAAATATAGCTATTACAACGATTACGGCCGCTATCGTTACTCAAGCCCTAAACAAATTAAAACGCAAAGTGCTTTAGAAACGCGTACGCGTCAATCGTACCAACGCCAAGGCAAACAGTTTACTAGCCCTTATGCGAGCAAAAAAACGGGTGCCTCGGGTTTAAGCCGCAGTAGTTATACACCGCCTAAAAGCCGCAGTAGTTACTCGCGTTCGAGTAGTTATAGCAACAGCTCTGGATCGGTACGCAATAGCGGTAGCAGAACCTCTCGTGGCGTGAGCCGTGGTAAGTAAAGAATAAGTTGGAGTTAGAAATATGTACGAATTTAATGGAATAACTACGTGGTCGCTACAAGCTTTGGCGATTGATTTTGCAATTATCGTGTTGTTATTTGTAAGCCTAAAATACATTAAGGGCTGGGTTTCAAACCTTCATGCAAATGACGAAATAACAGAACGCGATAACTTTGCTTTTGGTATTAGCTTTGCGGCAGGCTTAGTTGCACTTGCCATTGTATTAACGGGTGTGAGTAGTGGCGCCTTTGCTGCGTCGTTACAACAAGAAGCCCTGCAAATGCTAGGCTATGGTGTATTAGCCATTGTACTGATTAAATTAGGCCACTTTTTTCAAGATAAGGTCGCGCTTCGCAAAGTCAGCCTGCACGACGAAATTGTAAAAGGTAACGTAACGGCCTCTATTATCGACTTTGGTCATGTAGTGAGTGTGGCTATTGTGATTCGCTCTGCACTTTTATGGGTAGCAACAGAGGGTTGGCACGGGCTGCCTATCGTTATTGCTGCCTTTATTATTGGCAGTGTTGCACTACTGCTTGTAAGCCAATACCGCGTACAATTATTTAAGCGTACCAATAAAAGCGGTGATTGTTTACAACAAGCCATTATTGATGGCAATTTAGCTGTAGGTATACGCTACGCAGGCTTTTTAGTAGGAAGTGCCTTAGCTATTACTGCGGCATCAGGTATTGCACCGTATGCGGCCGATAACATTAATGCTAGCCTGCTTTATTGGGCTATTAGCGCGATTGTAAGTTTAGTGGCATTCATCATTTTGCATTTAATCACCATCAAAATAATTTTATCAGGTTGTGATATTTCAGATGAAGTTAACCGTCAGAAAAATGTAGGTGTAGGTGCTATTTCTGCTGCAGTGTCGTTTGCTGTCGGTATTACTATGGCTACCTTACTAGGCGCATAATCAGTGTCATCAACTACAACTAGCCCAAGTAAATCACGTTTACTTGGGCACGATATTTTACTAATAACTGTTATGGCCGTACTCGCTGGGTGCGGCCTTATTTATGAATACTTACTTTCGCATTACGCAGGGCGGGTACTGGGCTCTGTAGAGAGTGCTATCTATGCCATGATTGGCACAATGATAGTTGCCATGGGCTTAGGCGCATTTTTAGCCCGTTGGTTTAAAGATGCCTTTACCGCCTTTGCTTGGCTTGAAAGTATTATTGCCCTGGTTGGCATGGGCTGTATTTTGGCAATAGCCGGTGTAATTGCTGTAAGTTATTCACTTCCTCATTTGTTTTCTAGTATTTTTAATTTACCTCCAGATGTTGTGCTCAATGGCTATGTATTTCAAAAGCTGCAAGAGTGGTCACGCTTTTTACCTTATGTGTTTGGTTTAGTACTGGGTTTATTTATTGGTATGGAAATACCGCTTATTGCACGTATTCGCCAACATGTGTACGGGCGTTTTTTAGAAAACAATGCAGGCACTATTTATGGTGCCGATTATATTGGCGCGGGTATTGGTGCGGCTATTTGGGTAAGCATTATGCTGGCGATGCCTATAATGCAAGCTGCAGCGTGGACAGCTCTTTTTAATATACTGGCAGGGCTCGCCTTTTTATGGCGCTACCATGCTCATGTGCGCTTTGCTAAGGCACTTCTAGTTTGCCATATAGTGTTACTGGCACTGTTTGGGTTTATTTTAGTGATGGGAAGTAGCTGGATGAACAGCTTAAGTAATGTACTTTATAAAGATAAAGTTATTTACTCACAAGCAACTAAATACCAGCATGTAGTATTAACCGAGCGCTTAAGTAAAAACCAGCCAGCGCCTATTACCGACTTGTATTTGAATGGGCGTTTACAGTTCTCGAGTATTGATGAGCAAATATATCATTCAATGCTGGTGTATCCGGCAATGCTCGCATCAAACCGGCACGATAGCGTATTAATTATTGGTGGTGGCGACGGGCTTGCCCTTAGAGATGTTTTAAAGTGGCCAGTGAACGACGTAACGTTAATTGATTTAGATGCACAGCTGCTTAATTTATTTGGCCATAAAGACGGTGATTTTACAGCGCCTGAGTCTATAAGTAAGCGGTTATTAGCGCTAAATAAGCAATCGATGTTAGACCCGCGCGCCAATATTATTGTGGGAGATGCGTTTTTAGAGGTTGAAAGGCTCCTTGATCAAGGTAAGCAATTTGACACTATTTTAATTGACTTACCGGACCCTAATCATCCCGATTTAAACAAAATGTACAGCGACTATTTTTATAACCATGTACGTCAATTGTTAGCTCCCGATGGCGCAATGGCTGTGCAGTCTACCTCGCCTTATCATGCCAAAAAAGCATTTTTAAGTATTGCTAAAACGGTAAAAGCGGCGGGTTTTGATTATGTTGAGCAGTACCAGCAAAATATTCCTTCGTTTGGGCAATGGGGGTGGACAATAGCCACTAAAATGGGTCAACCAGCCAGTGGGCGAATTAAAAATATAAGCGCTATGCCGGTGCCATCAAGGTGGGTAAGTAAAGAATATTTATTAGCCAGCTTTGTATTTCCTAACCAGTATTTTGAACAAGTTAAAAGTATTGAGGTCAATAGGTTAGGTTCGGGCCAGCTATATGATTACTACCGTAATGCGTGGCAGATAGAAAGCGAATTGTATAAAAATTAATAAAACATGGTTGACATAATATGTCGGCCGTGCGAATCTTAACTCAGACATAATATGTCAAACAGCAAAAAGGCAGAGACATGGAATTAAATGAACTTTCAATAAAATTAGCTTCTTTTGAAACAGAAGGCGCTAACTTTGAGTCTTTCTTGATTGCCAACCCTGGTGAGCAAGATGTTTTACAAGTCATAGTTGATGGAAACGATGAGCTTCCAATTTTTGTTACGCAAACACAAGAGCAGTTGTTATGTATTAGCTACTTGTTTGGCGAAGATGAAGTAAAAAGTGAATTACGCAACGAGTTAAACGAAACACTACTACGTTTAAACGTGCCAATTCCACTGAGTGCATTTGCTAAAATCGATAACAAATACGCGATTTTTGGTGCACTGTCGGTAAATTCATCATTAGATGATATTACCCACGAACTAGTGACACTAGCTGACAACGCTATTGACGCACTAGAAGCCGTGACCTTGTATTTAAACGATTAGTAACTAGTTAGTGGAGTTAAGATTATGAGTATATTAAAAAAATTATTTACAGCAGTACGTGGCGGCGCGCGTGAAGCGGGCGAAGCAATTGTAGATGCAAACGGCATTCGTATTTTTGAACAAGAAATAGCAGATGCGCAAAATGCACTTAATCGTGCTAAAAAGAGCCTTACAGAAGTAATGGCTAAAGAAATGCAAACTAAGCGTAAAATTAGCGCAGTTGATGCATCAATTGCTGAGCACGAAGCATATGCAGGCCAAGCACTTGAAAAAGGTAACGAAGCCTTAGCATTAGAAATTGCCGAAAAAATTGGCGACTTTGAAGCTGAAAAAGCTGAAAACGAGCAAGTATTAGCAGGTTTTAGCAATCATATTGTAGCGCTTAAACAACAAGTTAAAGACGCTGAAAAGTCGATTAAAGAAAATCAACGTCAGCTTACTATGGTTAAAACCACAGAAAGCGTACAGCAAGCTACTATGGCTGTTAACAGCACGCTTAATACTAATAGCTCGTCTATGACATCGGCTCGTCAGTCGCTTGAGCGTATTAAACAGCGCCAGCAAGATCGTAGTGACCAGTTAGGCGCTGCTAAGCAACTTGAGTCAGATACAAATGGCGACGATTTAAAAGCAAAAATGGCTGAAGCCGGTATTGGCGATACAAGCCCAAAAAGTGCTGATATTTTAGCGCGCATTAAAGCCAAGCAAAACGGCTAATAGTTCGTACATTTATAATAAAAGGTAATTAAGCGTGGCTTAGTTACCTTTTTTGCTTAAGGGATGCCTCATTATGTTTAATTTTTTCAAATCTAAAAAAGAGCCAGAACGTCAGCTTAACCATGCAAGTGAGCTTAAAAAAGGTGACATGTTTAGCGTTATCGATTCATTTGCATATCCGTCGTGGTTAAAAGGGCAAACGCTGCGTGTTATTGATATTCAAACCTATCAATATCAGCACAGTAGTGATACTGAGTTTGTGCTTGAGACGAACAGCGGACAGGTGGTATTTTTACAAATTGAGCAAGATGATGGCGAGCAGTGGGCTAATTTTTCAATCAAAATTCAGCGTGACGACGTAGAGCAAATATTTGGGCTAGACGAATTTGCACGTATTTTTGATGAAGAGTCGTTAACCCATATACAGGTGCAAAATACGCCAGAGCAGTTTATGCAATTTTTAGCTAAAAGCTATCAGCAAGGTGAATCGCCTTATGTGTGCTATTTCCATAACAAAGATTTTCGTGGCCAGTCATTACCGCGCTATGAGCAAGAGGGTGGCGAACCTTGTGAAATGATTTGCTTAGCATCGCCAGACGAAGGGCATGGCTTAAATATTGAAATATGGGATGGCGGTGAGACCGAAGTGTCACTAACGCTAACACGCCCAATTACCGATATAGTCGACTTGTTTCCAGGAGATGCGAAGTGAGTGATGCTAAAGACAAGTGGTTACGTCAAGAGCAAGCCGTGCGTGCCACACAAATGGCATTTGATTTAAGCAGCGAAGTACAAAAGTCGATAAAAAAGCAGGCCATTGACCAAGAGCTTACGCCCTCAGATATGATCCGTAAAATTTTAGGCTTAGATGTGAAATCTAAAAAAACACGTCAGCGCCTATCGTTTAATTTAAACGATGATGAAATAGCCCAACTAGCAACGCGGTTTAATGTCCAAAGTGATGATAAGCGAGCCGTAAAGCAACAAGTAGCAGAGTTATTAATTGCTCATACTAAAAACACTAAGTAGTTAATTTAGATTTATATGAATATTATTTTAATTGCTTACTTAATTATTTTTGCTTTATTTGGCACAGCTGCAAGTTACTTTGTGCGATTTATTTATGCGTACTGGGTAAAAAAAGAAATGCCAATGAAATACATTGTTAAAGCAGGAATTAGTGTGGTGCTGGTGGTGGTTATTTCAGCGTTAATACCTTTTATAGGTTAACGCTGAAATTGGCGTTTGCGCTATTTTATATCAAATGCCTGGCATTGCTGATTAATACACAGGGTTTGTACCTCAAGTACCGGTGAGCAATCGGTTAAACCTTGCGCTTTGTTTTGCGCTTTTTGTTGTTGTGTAATTTTTTGGGCAACTTCTTCGGCGTGCTCTTGAGAGGTATTAAGCGTTGAATACACAACATACTTACTTGGCCCACCACATGCTCGTGCACCTAATTCGAGTACCTTACATTGAAAGCTCGCGGTGCAACTATTATCACTAACAATGTTATTAAGATCGTAGTTCAAGTCAGACAAATTCTGATTTTGCTCAGTACTTGATGATGTGCTTGCACAGCCGCTAAGTAATAGCATAGCGCTGGTGGCAACACTCACAATTGATAATTTAATTGCTGATGGTAAACAACTCATAACCTTGTCCTTAAAATACACTTACCGCTGAACCTTCAAGTTTAACACATTTATTTTCAACACACTGCGTGCTTGGCGAAGTTAAATGTTGGCACGTGCTCATCATTTCATTTTGTGTGTTGTAGGCTTTTTCAAGCGTTGTTATTTGCTTTGCAAGCGAACTGACTTGCCCCTCTTTAGCTGATTTTGTTGAGTAAACAACATAATCACTTGGTCCGCCGCAAGCTATGCTGCCTACAGGCATAACCTTACATTGTGCAGAGGTATCGCACTGTGTATTGGCAATTAACGTATTAAGCTCGCTTTTTGCGGCTTTAATGTCGTTAAGTGATACTTCTTTTAAAGCGGTTTTTATGGGTTGTGATGCATCAGTAGGGGTTTTGTGCTTGTTTTCACTGCTGGTTTGTTGAGGTACTTCTTTATGCGGTACTTCTTTAAGCTCGTTCACCGAGTTAGTTGGTGCATCTTGCGATGTTGTTTCGAGGCATGCAGTTAAACAAAGTGGTAAAAGTAGGGCTAACAGTGGAGTACGCATAACAAACCTTGATAGTGATGAATTATTCATCACTATCATACACGGTGCATTTTTAACGGCAATAAAAACTATATTATCAAGTAATTAAAGCCGTTTTAGATTTACCTTTATAAACCGCCTTGGGTAAGTTTAGTGGGGTTAAGCAGTGTTTCTAATTCACTGCGTGGAAGGTCGGTTTCTTGCTCTGCGACATCAATAATTGGGCGGGCTTCTTTGTAGGCTTGCTTAGCTATTTTGGCTGCTTTTTCGTAACCGATCACCGGATTAAGCGCAGTCACTAAAATAGGATTTTTGGCCAGTGCTTTATCAATATTGGGCTGGTTTACTTTAAAACTCGCAATGGCTTTATCTGCCAATGCTTGGGCGCTATTAGCAAGTAGCTCAATGCTTTGTAAAATATTGTGCGCAATAACAGGTAGCATTACGTTTAGCTCAAAATTACCCGCTTGGCCTGCCACAGTGATGGTTGCATCGTTACCTATAACTTGAGCGCTTACCATGGCTGCCGCTTCTGGGATCACCGGGTTTACTTTACCCGGCATAATCGACGAGCCTGGTTGCAGTGCTTCAAGCTCTATTTCGCCAAGCCCGGCAAGTGGGCCTGAGTTCATCCAGCGTAAGTCATTGGCTATTTTCATTTGTGCTACAGCGAGTACTTTTAACTGACCTGAGAGCGCTACAATGGCATCTTGCGAGCCAATATTGTAAAAAAAGTTACTGCTTGGCTTAAAGCTTATGCCCACATTTGCGCTTAAGTTTTTAGCAAACTTTGAGGCAAATTCGCCATCAGCATTAATGCCCGTGCCAACAGCTGTCCCGCCTTGGGCAAGCTCACATACTCGCTCTAAGCTATGGCGAATACCGGAGGCTGCATTATTTACTTGTGATTGCCAGGCGCTTAGCGTTTGCTCAAACGTAACGGGCATGGCATCCATTAAATGCGTACGGCCAGTTTTAACTATTTTGCCAACGTCTGCCTTTTTTTGCTCTAAACTCTGCGATAGTTTTTCAAGAGATGGCAGTAATTCATAAACCACGTTAATAGCACTACTTAGTGCAATGGCTGTAGGCACTACATCGTTAGAGCTTTGCCCCATATTTACATCATCGTTGGGGTGAACTGGCTCATTACCAATGCGGGTTGCAAGCGTTGCGATAACTTCATTAGCGTTCATGTTCGAGCTGGTGCCTGAGCCAGTTTGGAAAATATCAACCGGGAAGTGCTCGTAATGCTCGCCATCAATAATTTGTTGGCATGCTTGCTCAATAGCGTTGGCTTTACTTTTACTTAAGTGATTTAGCTCAAAGTTACTTTGTGCTGCAGCTTGCTTAATGTATGCAAGCGCTGTTACAAACTGTTTTGGCATAGTTAAACCGCTAATAGCAAAGTTGTTAACTGCACGCTGGGTTTGCGCTTGGTATAGCGCATCACTAGGGACCTGTAATTCACCCATGCTGTCGGATTCGGTTCTAAAATTGCTCATAAGTCGCTCCTTAAAAAGGGTTAAATTCGTGACTGAGTACGCGAGCTTCGCGCTCAAGTTTTAAAAATTTTTCAGTATCGTTATGTGCATAGTAAAAGCGTTTTAATGCCAATAAGGGTTTATATAATTGCTCAAGGCACTGCTTACGAATGGCATTGTGTATTAGAGGGTCGCACATTTTATTGATAATTTCATGGTGAGTGCGTAATAAATATAACTCTTGTAGTAAGGGGTTACGCTGTTTTTCAAAGCTTTTAGCAACGTTTAAAGCGGTTTCTATGTAGTGAGCTACCACCATAGGCGCATGTAAGCCCGGGCGTAAGCAGTTACAAGCAAGTTCATGATGATAAGGCTGTAATGCCTGAAAGGGAGACATAAAAAAACCGATTTAAGTTAACGATAATAGTTATCATTACATTTAATCGGTTTCAGTGTAAACAGTTATTATAAAAATTATTTGCAGCGTTTAATTGAGTATCAATTATAGCCAAGAATGAATATTTGGTCTGTTTCATGTTTTTTTAGCGCCTGTTGATTTTGGTTACAGTGAGAAAGTAAGTCGATTACAGTGGCTCTACTATCACAGGTGCTACTTGGTTTTTCGGTGCTTTTTTCTGTCACTGAGACCACAGCGTCTACAGCGGTGTAAGGGGGAGTATGCATAATTTTATCCTCGTATTTAATATTGGTAATACACCCTACTTAGGGTTGATTTAATTAAAGCATAATACATACCATCGCCTTATTTTTATTTTAGTGCCATGAATTAACTCACTTTTATAAATTATCTATAAAACTTTAATTGTTCAGTGCCATTTTTTTGCGTTAATGTTGTGCAATAAGTTTCAATATTGGTGCAGGTCATGATCAAACCTTTCTCACAAGCGTGTGAAAACAATAAGGGTCCTATTTTAGAAGTGCTTAAAACGGCTTTTAATAAGACAAAATCGGTACTCGAAGTAGGCTCGGGTACGGGGCAGCATAGTGTGTTTTTTGCTGAGCAATTACCGCATTTACAGTGGTATGCAAGTGATCGCCATATTAACCATGAGGGCATAAATTTATGGCATAAGGAGGCAAATTTAACTAATTTACACGGCCCTCTTGAGCTTGATTTAAATTATGCATGGCCGGTAAATAATGTAGATGCCATTTACACAGCAAATACGTTTCATATTGTAAGTTGGCAGTTGGTTGAGCAATTTTTTAAAGGGGTTACAACACACTTAGTAAGCCAAGGTGTAGTGTGTATTTATGGCCCTTTCAAATACCAAGGGCAGTTTACAAGTGCAAGTAATGAAGAGTTCGATCGCTTTTTAACACAGCGTGACCCATTTAGCGGTATTCGTGATTTTGAGGCCATAGAGCAATTAGCAAGGCATGCTGGCCTTACACTCATAAGTGATACAGCTATGCCAGCGAACAATCAGTTATTGGTTTTTAAACGGCAGTAAATCAGCGCACTGCGTTTTATAAATTGTCATATGCTGGCGTTCTCGCTTTAGGTAGTCGTTTATTGCTGCTCTGAAGTCGGGTTCAACAATATAGTGGCTAGAGTAGGTAAAAACAGGCTCAAACCCACGAGGTATTTTATGCTCACCTTGAGCGCCTGAGTGAAAGCAATGTAAGTTATGCTTAATCGCAAATTCAATCCCTTGGTAGTAACACAGCTCAAAATGAAGGGAGTCAATTTCTTCGCTAGCGCCCCAATAGCGGCCATACAAGGTGTTTTTACCTTGCAAGCTTAGCGTTGCTGCCACTATTTTGTTGTCTTTTTTGGCGAGCATAACAATTAGCTGATCGCCCATTAGCGCCTGTAATAAAGTAAAAAACTCAATATTTAAATACCCTAAATGCCCAGAACGTTTTAAATAAGTACGCTGATAAAACTCACAAAATAGCTGCATTGTTTCAGGGCTTAGGTGCGAGCCTTGCAGCCATTCAATGGTAATATTTTGCTGTGCTATTTTAGCTCGCTCTTTTTTTAGCGTTTTTCGTTTGCGTGCGGTGAGTGTATTTAAAAAATCGTCAAAGGTTTTAAAGCCTTTATTAAACCATTGAAACTGCACGCCTACGCGCTGCATTATATCGTCAGTACACAGGGCTTGAACTTGAACCTTTGGGCAAAAGTTAACATGCCAGCCAGACCAACCTTGCTCCACACTGGTTAAATTTAATTGCTTTTTTATGTACTCGTATACGCTTTGTGTATTCGTATGTGCAATGGCAATACGCTGGCCTTCAATAGGGCTAAAAGGTACACCGCTTAGCCATTTAGGGTAATAGGCTAATCCGTGTTGCTCGTAGGCTTCTGCCCATGCCCAATCAAAAACATACTCTCCGTAAGAGTGGCTTTTTAAATACCCAGGAGCGAGTGCGACTAGTTTATCAGCTTCATAAACAGCTAAGTGCTGAGGCTGCCAGCCTGTCTCTTTGTTCACACACTGGCTTTGCTCTAATGCATATAAAAATGCATGGCGGGTAAAAGGTTCATTACCGAATAAACGAGTCCATTCGTGTACGTCTATCTGGTTAATATCACTAAACCATTGGTGGGTAAAAGTGGCCATTACTGCTTACCTTGGGCTGCTTTATAGTGGGTGGTGGCGTTTTAAACTAAGTTAACACAAGTGCATTTATTTAGCGCATTATTGTATTAGGGCTCTTCAATTTCGGCGTATTGGGCTAAGCACGCGGTTAGCTTAACCAGTTCTAGCGGTTTTGCAAGATGCTGATTAAAACCAACAGCTTGAGCGTGGGCTTTATCCTCAGGCATAACATCGGCGGTCAGCGCAATAATGGGCAGCTCTACCTCACTCTTAAATTGCCTAATTAGGGCGGTGGCTCTGTAACCATCCATTATTGGCATTTGGCAGTCCATTAAAATTAAGTCAAAGTGCTGCTCTTTTGCTATATCTACTGCCGCTTCGCCATTTTCGACAATATGGGCAACAATACCTAATGAGCCTAGCATGGCTTTAATTACCATTTGGTTTACGGGGTTATCTTCTGCTACTAGCACTTTTAAGGCCGCCAATTTAGTACCCGAGTATACAAGCTCGGCTTGCTCTTGTACTGGGCTGGTGCGAAGCTCAACGTCAAATTTAAACGTAGAGCCAACGTTTGGTTCGCTCTGTAATGTGACGTTACCGCCCATTAATTTACTGAGCTCTTTTACGACTGTTAAGCCCAGGCCTGTGCCACCGTATCGCCTTGATGTTGAGTCGTCGGCTTGGGTAAAGGCACTAAATAGCTTGGACTGCTGGGTAGGCTCTATGCCAATACCCGTATCTATAACGGTTACTGTTATTTTAACTTTGTCAGTACTGATAAACTCTCCGCCAAAGTCTACATTTACTTTGCCTTGCTCTGTAAATTTTATCGCGTTGCTGCAAAGGTTCAGCACTACTTGCTCAAAGCGTAAAGGGTCGCCTACATACCAAGTATCTACCGGAAGATGACTGCTAACCTGCCAGCCAATGCCTTTATTGGCTGCACTGGCTTCAAACATTGTGTTAATACGCTTTATAATTGCATGAAGGTCAAACGCTGTGCTTTCTAGCTTAAGCTTATGTGATTCAATTTTTGAAATATCAAGTATGTCGTTAATCAGGTTTAGTAAGCTTTTAGATGAAGAGTTTATTTTGTCTAAGTAACCAATAAGAGTGTGTGCGTTGTCTTCTTTGCGCGCTAATGATGAAAAGCCAATCACAGCATTTAATGGTGTGCGTATTTCATGGCTCATATTGGCTAAAAATCGGCTTTTAGCCTGATTAGCTAAGTCAGATTGCTTTTTAGCTTGCGCAAGCGAATGGGTGCGCTCTGCGACTTTTCGGGTAAGGGCAATTTGTTGCTGATTAAAAAGCAGTAAAACAATTAAAATTAAAGCGCATACCACCAATTGTAAGGCCATTAAAAACAGTGTTAATTGGTTATTATGGGGGGCAAGGTATTTTTCTTTTAAGGCTAAATGTGCATTCCATGTTTGCCCACCAAAGCTGAGCTTTAGTTTCATAACACGGCTGCCCTGAGCGATATTTAAACTTTTGCCGTAGTTACTATAAAATGCGGGCTTATTTACATCTTCATAGAGCGCAATAGAAAACATCTCTGATTGTTGCTCGTTAATCGCTTGCTCAATAATATTACGCACTAAAAACACACCTGTTGCGTACCCCTTTATAATAGCTTTTTGCTGTTGTTGTTCGTACACGGGGGCAAATAGCAGATAGGCAGGCTCAGGCTCAGCTGTTTGCACTAACTGAATAATTTTAGTGCTGACTGGCTGATACCTAATTGCAGGGTTTACTAGCGATGCTTTTCTGTCTGGGTTTGAGTACACATTAAAACCAACCGCTTTTTGGTTGCCATTAAAAGGGGCAATGTATTTAACGATGACCATAGGATCGTCTGGCTCAAGGGGCTCGCCGACAATTTCAAAGTCTAGATGGTATATATCGGCAACTTCTTGGGTAAACGAAGCTCGCTCACTTTGCGCTATTTTTTGATTCCACGAAAGCGCTTTAATAAACGAATGCTGCGTCAGTAACTCGCTGGCGTAGGCGTAAAAGTCTTGTTGGTTTAAATCTGGGTTAGATTGTACTTGGCTGGCTAAGCTTTGCACCGCTATTAAACTTTGGTTGATGTAGCGATATAAGCTATTTTCAATAATGTGAGCTTCTCGCTCGGCGACTTTAACGGTATTTTGTCTGTTTTCTTGGTTATAAAGCTGAGTAGTTACTGCAACAGATACAAATAAAATACTACATACCGCTAACGTAGGCAGCGGCGATATAGGCCTATTTTGCCCCTTAAACTGAGTAAGCACCAATAGCAGAGGAGTGGCAATAATTACGCCTAATGAGTCTCCTAGCCACCAAAATAACACATTTTGCCAATGATCTTTAATATCGTATGCGGAGTTAAATTGGCTCAGCGCAAAAACCCCAAAATTTGCTGAAATTAAACTAACCGCAATGCCCACAACAAAAATAAAATAAATGATACTTGCGCGTTTTTTAAAATACAGCGGGTGTCCAAGCCAATATTTAAGTAAACCAGCCCCCACCATTGCCTGCAATACAATGCCAATAGCAATATACATGGCTTGGCTGAAGGTATTGCCAACTAACACCATATCGTGAGCTGTGCTGTCAAAAATATTAAAGTTAAAAGCAAAGGCTGCTATAAAAAGCGCTGGAATGAAGCGCCACCACCACATATAGCATCCAACTAAGGCAATGCCTGCAGGCAACCATACCGGGATAATTTGAGTATTAAAGGCGAGTTTAGTGAGTGAAATACCAATTAAAAAGTACGCTAATGAAAAAATTATGTAAAAGATAACTGAATGATATTTTGAGTTAAAATTTTTCACATAGCTCCCTGACTTTTTAAAAGTACTTAATTTTAAATATCAGTATAGCGAACAGTATGTTATTTGCGGTATTTTTTAATATATGTTGTAAAAGTGTACCTTGCGCAACCTGTAAACTGCTTATTTAGCAGTTAAGGTTGTTTGCTCAGCTGCTGTTTTTGCTGCTGTAAAATAGAGATTTGTTGCTCTACAGCGCTAATTAATGCGTTATAGCGGTTTTGAATCGCTGAAGTTTTAGTGGCTATCGCATCGGCTATTGATTCGGCGCCCATTCTATTAGCTTGATCTTGAGTAACATAGCTGGCTTGTTGTTTGGCGTCGGCTAAGTCTTCTTTATAGTTTTTGATAGTAAGCTGGTGGCGTTTAATTTCACGATCAATTTTTTTAATCTCAATGTAGTTATCTACAGAGGCACCGGGCATTGCGGGTGAGTTTGCATTATTGCCGTACTTATCGGCAACTAGTGGCTGTTTTAGCTTAATAACTTCTACATTGTCAGCACAGGGTGTTTGGCTAAATGTAGCGACTCCTTTAATTGTGCATTTATAAACCGTAATGTCTTGGGCTGCGTGTGTACTTAAAGCCACAAGGCCTATTAAAGGTGCAATTAAACGAAACATAATTAAACTTACGTTAGTGGAGTTGTTATTAATAATGCCGTAACTACCCAGTGTATTCAATGTGTTTTGATTCACCTATTTTAATAAGAAATGGTGGAGAAGGAGGGATTAGCTTAATTACATCCATGTAATTAATTGCTTCGCAACGCCTGCGGCGGCTTAAAGTGTTCCAGACATTTTATCGAACCCTAGCGAGGATTCTCACCCTACTTGGATACATTGGCTGTTAAATTTCAGGCACAAAAAAACCGCAACTAAGCGGTTTTTAATAAGAAATGGTGGAGAAGGAGGGATTCGAACCCTCGATAGAGCTACAAACTCTATACTCCCTTAGCAGGGGAGCTCCTTCGGCCACTCGGACACCTCTCCAACGCATAACAGATTGTATTAACGGTAGTTTATTCATACCATTAATTAAATAGTGGTGGAGAGATAGGGATTTGAACCCTAGATAGGCTACAAACCTATGCCGGTTTTCAAGACCGGTGCATTCGACCACTCTGCCATCTCTCCGTGACGCAGAATAATACTTAGGTGATACCGTCGTGTAAATAGCAAATAAACTGTTTGCTTAAAAAGTAGGCGTAATTACGTTTTTTTTTTGTAAATAGAGGGAAATTAGAAGGATTTAAACTAAAAATTAAAGGGTGGCAGCAAACTAAGGGAGCTAAAGAAGCGCTTTCAATAGTGGTTAGTTGTTTACTGCCCCTGCTTAATAATCATCACAAGATTGATTATTTGTATTGCGCGGCGCTGTTTAATGCTAACTTTTTGCCCATACGGTTTAATTTAGCAAGCATTTTAGCTTTACGGTTAGTTGGTTTTACGCCAACGTGGGCTGCTGCATTTTGGTTTAGGGTGTTTATTGGGTTCATGTCTTTGCTCCAAGGTGTATGTGTTTAAATCGCGAGCATTTTGACTCTTTTTTGTTTAAAAATACAACAATATAAACTAAGGCTTGGCTATTAGTTATTTTTATCTGAATTTGCATTGTTTTGTTTTTAATTAAAACTACTAAGTGCCCATTTTGCATAGTTATTTAACCAGGGGAAAAAGCTTTTAATTTGTTTTATAAGTGTTTTTTGTGTTTTTTAATATTTTTAGTAAATTTTTACGCACTTTTATGATTAATTATTCAGATAAATTAATTTTAACTTAATTCTTATTTATGCTGGCGTACTGGCTAATAGGAGGTAAATTACTTGCAGTTGTTAATAATAGTTAAACCGAGCGTAAAAAGTGTGGTGTTAGATCACCTCGATTGGCTTAAAAAAACATGCCAGAAGAAAAATATTCTCTATATTACGGTTAAAACGACAGGCAATTTTGAGTACGACTTAGCAAACGTTAAATTGAATGCACAAGAAAGCCAAATAGCAGTGGCTATTGGTGGCGATGGCACGCTTAATTTGGCACTTAATGGCGTGATTAACAGTGCATGTAGTTTGGCAATATTACCTTGTGGTACGGGCAACGATTTTGCGCGTCGCTTTCATTGCACAGCTAAACAGTGGCAAAACGCTATTTTTAATGCCCCCACACACTTAATTGATGTAGGTAAAATTAATACTCGTTACTTTATTAATGTGGCTGGTGTTGGTTTTGATGCTCATGTAATTAAGCAGTTGGGTCATTTACAAAGCATGTCAGCTTGGCGCTATAAGTGGACGAGTTTTAAATCGCTCTTTACTTACAAAGCAAGCACACTAAATGGAGCATTTTTAAATAAGCAATGTAGCTATCAAAATTTAATAACTGTATTTGCGAACTCTCAGTATTTTGGTGGCGGCATTAAAATAGCCCCTAGGGCTAAAATTGATGATGGACTGCTTGATTGCTACCAAATGCAAGCGGGTAGGCTTGTTGATCATTTATATAGCTTTATTAAATTAATTTTTAAGCGCCACCATACTTTAAAAAAGCTTACTTATAGCCAACTCAAACAGGCGCGTATTAATACTAAAAACTTATTAATTGAGGCCGATGGCGAGCTAGTAGGTGTTACGCCCGCGGTTATTGCTATTCATGAGCAGGCTGTTAATTTTCATATACCAATAAAAAAGCGCCTACAGTAGGGTAGGCGCTTTTGTGTTAGTGCGTTAAAAACGCCTCTAACTGGGGACGGAGCCATTTTTAGCAACGCAGCGGCTTGCTAAAAAGGCGTTAATTCTTTTTGTGGGGGTAAGTACAATTGCATTACCCAGTAGTACTAAACTAAAGCCGGCAAAGGTGTTTGCATGCCATTCAAAGCCTTCAAAAAAGCTGCTTAATGCAACGGCCACTAACGGAAACAGCACTATGGCGTAGCTTGCTTTTTCGGGGCCAATGTTTTTTAACAAGGCAAAATAGCAGCCAAACGCAATCACAGTGCCAAAAACAGATAAATACAATAGCGACAACCAATAGCTGGTAGGGGCACTAAAACTGACCGTTATACCATTTATTAATACATAAACGGCTAAACCTACTGCGCTATATAACATGCCCCATGCGTTACCCTGCAGCACACCTATTTGACGATTAGAATTACGTACACTAATCATATTGCCCAATGAAGCCACAAAGGTACCCCCAAGGGCAAGTAGTAACCCGACCAACGCCCCATTACTCAAGTCGAATTGCTGTAAATGCGGCCAAAACAGACAAATAATACCCACCACGCCGATTAGCGCGCCGCAGTAAATACGTTTGGCAATGGGCTTTGCAAAAAATAAACGGGTGTTGACTATGTTCATTATTAGCAACATTGAAAATGCAATAGAGGCCATTGCCGATGAGAGGTAGTTTTGTGCCCAATACAAAAGCAAATAATTTAAGCCAAAGTTAGAAATGGCCAATAAAGCAAAAAAGCCATGATCGATTAACGAAAATCGCATATTAGGCTTTTTGTAGGCCACAAATAGCCACATACATGCAGCTGCTATGGCAAAGCGATAAAACAAAGAAAGCTCCACAGCAATATCGCCTAGCTGAAACGAAATCGCGAGCCACGTAGAGCCCCAAATTAACACTGTTGTGAGATATAGCGCTGCGCTTTTCATGGCAAACCTCTAAAAAACCGATTGAGTGGTTATTTTAGAGTCTATCTGTATACTTACCATATACAGAAAAGTATAAATGTAACCTATACAGATTTGAGGCGAGATATGCAGCCAGCTGCCAATAAGCAAAAAGCCGAGTTTTTATACCAACAAGTTATTGAACTAATTAAAGACATGCAAGCGCAAAAGGTGTTACTACCTGGGGAAAAGCTTCCTTCGCTTCGTAAAATGGCCAGTAACTTAAATATTAGCATTCCGACGGTTAAGCAAGCGTATCAAGCGTTAGAAGATCAAGGGTTAGTAGAGGCACGTGAAAAATCGGGCTACTTTTTAACGGTGCTTAATACAGTTTACAGTTTGCCAAAGCGTGTAAAACTAAGCCGTGAGCCTGTCACTGTAAATAAACAAGCATTAATAGAGCAGGTATACAGCGCTATTCATCAACCTAATATAATTGCCTTTGGTATTGCCAATCCCGTTGCTGCCGCGCCTACCGATAAAGCTTTAGCCCGTACCATGCGCCGGGTTATGACAATTGCTGGGGCGAGTGTTATTAATTATGGCCCTATTGATGGTTTTGCTGCGCTTAAAAAGCAATTAGTGCATAGATACTTAGGCTTTGGTATTGGTGTAAATATAGATGAACTGGTGATCACCAATGGCGCGCAAGAGGCGCTGGCTATCGCACTTAAGTGTGTTACTAAGCCCGGCGATGTGGTTGCAATTGAAACCCCCTGTTATCACGGCATTATTGAACTAATAGAGAGCTTAGGTTTAAAGGCGCTTGAAATTCCGCTATGCCCCGACAATGGTATTTGGCTTAACGACCTAGCTCAAGCGCTTGAGCAACATGATATAAAAGCATGCTTGTTTTCGACCGCCATAAATAACCCGGTTGGCAGCTTTATGAGCGATGAAAGCCGTAAGCAAATGGTGGGCTTAATAGAGTCACATAATGTTGTTCTTATAGAAGATGATGTGTACGGTGATCTGCACTTTACTGCCAAGCGTGGCACGCCCGCTTTAGCGTATTCAAAAAAGGGGCTTGTGATCAGTTGCGCCTCGTTTTCAAAAACGGCTGCGCCAAGTTATCGAGTTGGTTGGTTAATAGCAGGCAAGTTTGCTGGACAAGCGCGCCGGCATAAGCGTGCATTAAGTTGCTCTGCCTCACTTATAAATCAGTGGACGCTTTCTGAGTTTATAGCCAGTGGTGAATATGACCGTAATTTAAAAGTACTTAGGCAGCGCTTACGTAATAACAAAGAGCGCATGCGGTGGTGCTTATTAAACGCGATGCCTAAAAATACGCGTATTAGTGACCCTAAAGGTGGGTGTGTTATTTGGCTTGATTTAGGCCAAGGGGTAGACAGTCAAAAGTTATTTTTACTGGCGCTAGAAGCTGGTATTAGCATAACCCCTGGACTTATTTTTTCAGCAAGTAATAAGTATAAAAGCTGTATTAGGCTAAGTTATGGGGTGCAGTGGAGCGAAAAAATAGAGCAGGCTATTAGCACGTTAGGTGCGCTGGCTCACACGCTAAAAGAATAAAAAAGCAGCACCTAATATACAAGTGCTGCTAAAGGGATGTTAAATACGGTGCGGTGTATTAATTTTGTTTAATGGTAAATAACTCGTAGCCTTTTAGCTGCGGTAACTGCGCTACTAATTGCTCTTCTTGCTGTGCAATGTTGGCAAAGCTGTCGCATAAAGAGTTGGCACGCTTTTCAAGCGAACTGGCATGCAGCTCTACTTTTTCTTCTATTTGCGCGCCCATATTTTCCATGCGTTGCTCAAATGCATCCATATCTCCACCCGAACCAAGCAGCTCAGAGCCTAAAGCAACTAAAATACTGCCCATTGATTGCATAACGGCAGACTCAACCACGGTTTCTATTTGCTCCTCAAATTGGTGTTCAAAGTTTTCACCAAATTGATTAAAGCTTTGTTGGCCCATTACAAACGTACCTTGTTGATAAAAGGTGTTTTCTACTTCAAGTCTTATATCGTCCATCAGGCCAGATAAGTCATCAAGGCCATCAATATTAAATGCGTTGGCTACTTCCTCTAATGCTACACCGGCTATTTTTACTCCGTCTAGGGCAATATTAGCGACCTCAGGTAGCTGCGTACGTAAGTTGTCAGAATACTGGGTAAGCGCTTGGCGCTGTTCGCTGTTAATGGATACTTGTTCACCATTTATAGTTAAGTTGCCATTGCTGTTAAAGCGCATGAATTGATTAGATGCGGTAAAAATTTCTAATTCGCTAGGTTTAATGCGTACATCGTTTTTAAACTCTACATTGCACTGCTCATTGCTAAACGAAATACCCGCATTGTTATCGTTATGTGCCATTGCAGCGGGTGTACAAATTAAAGCGCTTACTAATAGTAAATTTTTCATGTTTATTCTCTAATAATTGTTGATGACAGCTAAGTATTAACAAGTTTGGTGCCATTATTTATTTTTATTTTAAAACAGTAGGTTATGAAATTTGTGTGTTTTTAATGATTTTTAATTTTGATAAATAAACTACTTTTTAGTCAAAAACACTAAAAATAAATAAATGATAAATTTTATTTGTCGAAACGATAAAAAACTCTCACTTTCCACTTTCTTAATTTAGCGCTATTTATTCACAATATTGACATGAAGGCTATTTACGATAGTCACGTGGCTTTATTTTGGTGCTAATTTGTTCGTATTTTAGCGCTAAACATTTTTTTAATTTACCAAGTGCAGGAATAAACCTGAGTTGGTCTCAAACACTTTATGGAGTGGGTTGTGGGTAAGACATTTAGTTACGATGCGCTAGATGATGATTTTGTTGAAGACGAGTACGAAATGGTCGGGCGTAATCAGCATGACAAAAAAAAGCAAAAGGTGAAAAAGAAGTTGGAAGATTACCTTGAGCAAAAACGTTTGCGAAAAAATCTAGGTGAAGACGACTTAAACGATTACATAGACTAAATTGTGCTAGTTAAAATAATGCGCCTTTTTATTAGGGTTTGAATGTGCGTTTACGCATGTTTAAAGGCTAAACATTGGCAATAAAGAGGCTTTATGCCTCTTTATTACTTATTATGTACTTAATTTAGCGAGTGCTTGTTGAATAGTGGTTTCTAGCTTTTCTGGTTTTGTAAAAGGCGCATAGCGCTTGATAGGTGTGCCATCGGGCGCTATCAAAAACTTGGTGAAGTTCCACTTTATTTTTCGTGTTAAAAAGCCGGGTAAGGCCGATTTTAAATACCTAAATACAGGGTGGGCGTGACGACCGTTTACATCCACTTTAGCGGCCATTAAAAAGCTTACCCCGTAATTAATTAAACAGCCTTGTTGTATTTGCGTCGCGTCGCCTGGCTCTTGCTGACCAAATTGATTACATGGAAAACCAATAATAACCAATCCGCTTTTCGCGTACTTACTATGAAGAGTTTGTAGCGACTCGTACTGCTTAGTAAAACCACACTCACTTGCGGTATTAACAATAAGCACAACCTTGCCTTCAAAGTCGCTAAAATTAATTGTTTTACCGTCTAACGCAGTAGCCGTTAATTGATGAAATTCATGCATGATGGATGCTTTTTTATTGTTGTTAGCTACATTCTACCCGCTGTAGCGCGTTACTAAAAGTATAAAATTTAGGCTTGTTAATACCGCGCTTAACTATGCGCTAATGGGTTGGCTGTTATTTAGGGCGTGTTGAACTTTGCGGATTGAAATTTGTTCAACCTAGGGGCGATCAAATCGCGGCGCGAGGTTTGTAACCTAGTGGGCTAAGTAAAAACCGAGCAACAAAGAGTTTATCGCCCCTAGGCAGAACCCAAAGGGCAGCGCATGTTTGGCATTTATGCTACGTTATCGCCTATTTATGGGGAATAACCACACTTCACAGGCTCTGCCTTGCCTAAAAACCAAACATACTGCTGCAAATTCAAACGCCAAAGGTCAACACGCCCTAGTTTAAAATTAAAAATAACCCCATACTGGCAAGCGTTGTGTAATAAATATTATGTGTTTTATAGGCAGCAATAATGGCAACGATGGCTGCGCTTAAATAAGGGTTGTGCCAGTTTAGGTTGAGCCCGTCTTCATTTATAAAAATAATGGGTACCCAAATAGCGGTTAGTACAGCGGGTGCGCTAAAGCTTAAAAACTGCTGCATTTTAGGGCCCACTTTAAAACCAAGGCGTTGATGTAAAAATAAGTAACGAGTAAAAAAGGTAATACACGCCATTAATAATATAGTGAGCATCATAATGGGCTGTCCTTTTTTTGTGTAAGCCTTGCAGTAAAGTAGCCTGCACTCATTGCAAGTAGAGCAGCACAAACCAACCACAACTCAAACCCCGTGCTTTTTAAAACTGTGGCGCTAATACCCGCAACAATCATAGTAACCAGCGAGGCTAAATTTTTTATGCCCGGTACCACAAGCGCAATAAATGTAGCTGCAATAGCAAAGTCGAGCCCTAAATTTGTTAAATCAGGGAGCACACTTCCTGCAACTATGCCTATGAGTGTCCAAAGGTTCCATGCAATATAAAAACTAAAACCCGCGCTTAAAGCGTATATTAGGCGCGCTTTTGTTTTATAGGCTTTGCGGTGATGCGAAAAGGCAAACAGCTCGTCGGTTAGTACAAAACTTATTGGTAAGCGCCACCGAAATGGCTGTGAAATAACTTTATGGCGTACGGCTAAACCGTATAAAAAATGCCGAGAGCTAATAATAAATGTGGTAAATAAAATAGTCAGTAAAGGGGTGTTACCGGCCATTAGTTCAATTGCAACTAATTGTGCAGAACCCGCGAATACAAGTAATGACATTGCTTGTGTTTCAAAGGCACTAAAGCCATTTTGAATCGCTAAAGAGCCACATAATATTCCCCAAGGAACGACCGCCAGGCAAAGCGGGAGCATATCAAAAAAACCTTTTAATACTGCGCGTTTAGTTATATTCATTAATACAAGTAAGTAATAAGTTTGTGCGTTTAGTGTGCCATAAATAGTGCTTTATGTAATATCATTAATGCAGCGGTAGTAAAACTTTGGAATAATGGCTTTAGTATCAAAATAATGTGCCAGAGCCTGGCAACAAGTTGAGGATTTATATGCAAAGTATAAAAGTATGGGATGGCTTTATAAGAAGCTTTCATTGGTTATTAGTGATTAATATTGCTGTGCTTTACTTTAGCATTGACGAGGGCATGATTGAGCTTCATTTTGTGGCTGGCTTTTTCGCAATAGCATTAATAGTGACCCGTTTAGTTTGGGGGCTGGTGGGCAGTAAAACGGCAAAGTTAAGCGCGTTACTGCACTCGCCAATAGCAGTATTTAAAGAGTTTAAAAACCCCAGTAAAGGGGTGGGTCATTCGGCGCCAGGTAGCTACATGGTTTTGTTGTTTTTTGTACTTATTATAGTGCAGTTAGTGACCGGGCTAATGAGCAGTGATGGCATTTTGACTGATGGGCCTTTGGTTGAGTATGTGTCGAGCTCAACGGTTGATTTTGCAAATTGGCTGCACCGCCTTAATTTCGATATTTTATTTTATGCCATTTGCCTGCATGTTACTGCCATTGTTGTGTATAAAATAAAAGGAAAACCACTTGTCAAAGCAATGATCACCGGTAAACAGGCTAACAGCGAGCAAGCCACTCAAACTAATATAGATAACACGAAAGCTCCTTGGTTGGCGTGGGCTATTTTTGTTGGGTTGTTAGTGCTACTGGCTGTTACGTGGGGCAAAGAACCACTTAGTTATTTGTTAAGTTAATAGCTAACAAAAAACAAAACGGCGCATAAAGCGCCGTTTTAGTGTGTATTGTTTTAATTGTAATTAGTCTTTAAATTGCTTGTGGCAATCTTTACAGCCTTTGGCCCATGCGCCAAATGCCTTACCAATTACCGCCTTATCGCCAGATTGAGCTGCTAAAGCTAGCTGATCTGCATTGGCAGCAAAGGCATTGGCTTTTTTAACAAAGGTTGCATTATCAGACCATACATCAGCTAATGCTGCGGTATCACCTTTATCAGTGCCTTCGTAAAACGCTTCCCATGGCATTTTAGAAAGGGCTGCTGCGTTATTAGCGCGCATTTTAAATTGCTCTGCATCAAAAGGAATTTTACCTTTTAGCATCGCGCCCATATCGCTAATTTGCACTGAAATCATAGAAAACGCAGCTTGACGGTATTCAATAGCATCACTTGGCTCTTTAAATGCAGTATTTGCAGATACGCTAAGTGTACACGTTGCTAAAGCAACCCCTGCTAAAAATTGTTTTAATTTCATGTTTTGCCCCTGTAAGAAATTATATCTACTAATTAGACATCTTGAATCGATTGCTTATTTTATTCAAGTGAAACTTTAATGTCCCATAGCTTGTTTTCTGAATATATCATTACAGCTTGTCAGTTTATTGTTAACAACTGTAAACAGCGCGTTGTTATTAAGTGCCCTGTTGTGTACCTTGAGTCATCATAAAAATAATTAACGAAGGAAGTTTATGAAGCATAATATTTTTAAAATGTCGGCACTTTCTGCCGCAGTAGTTATGACGCTAGCAGGGTGTGGTGGCAGCGACAATGACAATAATAGCCAAGTTGCTGTAGTAACTGATGTTGCACCAAAAGCAAGCGATGTCGCCGTTGCTGGTTTAAAGCAATGGGTACCTGTAACTGCTGAGTTTAATGCAAGTGATAACGATGGCGATGCACTTAGTTATACATTTACTGAAAATGGTGAAGCGGTTGAAGCGCAGGATGGCGTATATACTTTTAGCCATGGCTTACTAACTGTTGAAGGCGATACCTTTACTTACGTTCCTGTTTCAGGCGAAGACGCAGTAATTGATTACACCGCTAATGCAAATGGTAAATCGGCGTCTGCGCAATTAACGATTAGTGATATTGCGTCAGATCCTTTGGCTAATCAGCAATGGCACCTGCGTAACACAGGTCAAAAGTCGTACGCTCTAAGCGATGAAATGAAGCAAGGTTTAGTAGATTTTTACGTTAATCGAGATGGCGATACTGAGGAAGAAGCGCAAGAAAGAGTTAATGCTAGTTTTGCAGAGTCTGAGGCAGAAGAATTGGTTGCTGGCGAAGATATGAACGTAGCAGCTGCGTACACTCAAGGTGTTACAGGTGCTGGCGTAACGGCCGTTGTTGTTGACTCTGGTATGGAAATTCGCCACGAAGACTTAGTTGATAACGTATTACCAAATCGTTCTTTAAATTTAGATGCAGATACACTTGACCGTACCGATCCTACTAGCCTGTCAAATAGCGGCGACCACGGTACCAGTGTAGCAGGCTTAATTGCAGCGAAAGGCTGGAATGGTAAGGGCGGGCGCGGTGTTGCACCAGATGCTGGTCTAATTGGCATGAACTACCTAGGTGGCGATAAAATTGAGCAAACTGATTTACTGGCGCATGGTTTCCCAGGTAGCGGTATTAGCACATCAGAAAATATTTCTGCGTTTAACCGCAGCTACGGTATTACCTTCCCAACGTTTATTGGCTACTCAGAGCTAGATGAAGCTATCGAGTCATACCCTAACCTTAACCTTCGTGATGGTAAAGGTGCCCTAAACATGAAATCGAGCGGTAACTCGTTTGTTGATGGTAGCGGTGAAGGGTCATTATGTGCAGATAACGGCGCAAATGAGCTAGGTCTTACTTGTTATAACGGCGCGTTTGAGCCAAGCCAAGGTCATCCATATTACTTAAGCGTTGCAGCTGTAAATGCTGATGGTACGCATACAAGCTACTCAAGCGGTGGTGCTAACTTAATGGTTTCAGCCCCTGCGGGTGAATACGGGCGCTGGGCACCTGCCATGGTAACAACTGACCAGATGACCTGTATTAACGGGTACTCAGGCTTTAATGGTAGCTCGATTACGGCATGGGCTGCAGCATATGGCGAAGACTTTGCGGCATCGCAATACTCATTCAACTACCCAGGCCATGAAGATAACGCTAGCTGTAACTATACCTCTACGTTTAATGGTACTTCTTCGGCAGCACCTAATGCGTCAGGTGTAGTATCACTGATTTTATCAGCTAATTCAGAGCTAACATGGCGTGATGTTCGTCATATCTTAGCTACTACAAGCACAGTTAACGATGCAGAAGATGAAGTTGTAACGCTTAGCGTTGGTGAAGGTGAATTTGTAGCGCATGACGGCTGGGTTGAAAATGCAGCAGGTTATAACTTTAATAACTTATACGGTTTTGGACGTGTAGATGCTGGTGCTGCAGTTGCGATGGCAAAAGAGTACGACGTAGCATTAGGTGAGCAAGTTATTACAGATTGGAGTGGTGTTGGCTCTGTTGTTGAAGAAGATGCGCTTACGCTAGAAATCCCAGATAACAGTGCCGCGGGTGTTACACAGCAAATCACTGTTGAAGAAGAGCTAAACATTGAAGCAATGCAGTTTAAGTTTGATGTGAGCAATACTGAAATGGGCTTTGGTTTAGCGGATGGTACGCAAACATCTGCTGGTACCGATTTAGCAATTGAAGTGACGTCTCCGTCAGGCACGCGCAGTGTATTACTAGCGTCTAAGCAAGCTCTATTTTACCCAGCTTATAGCTTTACTAACGGTTGGAACACAGGCTATGTTTTAAAGGATGCGGTACTACTGTCTAATGCTTTCTATGGCGAGACAACAAAAGGTACTTGGACTATTCGTGTTCTTGATGCTGCAGCAGATAGCTTTGCATTCAGCGATGGCGGGAATAACGGACTAGGTGCAGTAGGTATTTCAAATAACCGTGCCGCAAGCGTTTTAGAAGGCGTTTCGTTGAGAGCATTTGGTCACGCAGGTCAAGAGTAAGGAATATAGATATGAAAATGAATAAATTAGTTATTTTAGGTGCTGCTGCGTGTATTTCTCTAAGTGCAACAGCGAGTTCAGTAGCGGATAAAGAGCTGCAACTTCCAAAAAAGCCGGTAAATAGTGTGAAATACAGCAAAACCGACTTTGGCTCTTACGTTGTAGAAAAAAACTTACGTTTAGTACCAACAAGTGTTGCTGCTGATGAGTATGTTGTTTCTACTAAAGGTGAGATGGCGGTTGTTGAGTCTTCTGAGGCTTCATCGTTAGTAACAAAAGGTACACTGGTACGTAATGTCCTAACAAACAACTTAACGTCGCTTTCTGGCAATATTACTGTTTTGCTTAAAGATGGCATGAACGCAACAGAGGTAGCTCAGCTGTCTGGCTTAAAGGTAGTGTCTGTTTTCCCAGGTACTAAAATAGCGGTTTTAGCTGTTAATGATGGCCAAGATATTTTAGCTGCTGCAGAGCAGTTAAAGTCATCTGATTATACTAAAGAAGCGCGAATTGAAGTGCTAGAGACTATTTATACTGCACAATAAAATTAAAATGTTGTGATAAAAGCCCGAGAAAATCTCGGGCTTTTTTATTGCTAATCGTTAATATCAGCAAATATCATCCCTCGGCGCATACTACGTGTGGCCAAAAATACCTCGCCAAGTAGCGACATAAACCCACATATTAATAAGGCCATTGCAGCCACAAAACAGCTGGCAATTGTTACCCCTAAATTAATAGACTGAATGTGTGATAAAAACAACAGCATAACCACAGCACATACTAGCAAGGCGCTTAGCACGCTCATACTAAAAGCAATGTGAATACATCGAGAGCGCTTTAACAGGGCTCGCAGCTCTGTGGCTAGGGTTTTATTAAAGTCTTCATCGGTGCTTACCTTGAGTTTTCGCTCAAGTTGTCGCGCACGGTCAGTAATGCGGGCTAAGCGATTAGATAAAACCCCGAGCGTGGCAGCAATACCCGTAATTAAAAAGACTGGGGCGACGGCTGTCTGAATTACTTTAGCCATGGTTAAAATATTTATAACGTCGTTACTCATTCATTTTCCATAGAGAAGTTAGGTTTTGTTTACAGTGATTTACAAATTACAGAAATGGAAAAACTTATTTAAAATTAGTTTGTTGTGATGTTTTTGGGATGCTGTTCCTGCATTTTTGTAATCCACTTGTAATTGAGTTGTTGCTAGCTTGAGGGCTGTAGTTCTATATTAAAATCACAATTCTAATCACATTGAATTGAGTAAATACAATAATATAAAACTCACTCCAGGGGAAATAATGTCTAATATAACACTGAAAAGAACCGCTATTTCATCAGCTATAGGTTTAGCTATGATGTCATACGGTGCAGCCGCCGCACCTGATTTATCTAAAGGATATGTCCCAGAAACATCAAGTGTAAAAACATACTCTCAAGATAAAACCATTTCTACTAAAGCACGCTATATTATCCAGCTTGAAGACGAGCCGCTAGCAACCTACAAAGGCGGCATTGCAGGGCTTGAAGCAACCTCTGCAGCAGTAACTGGGGATAGTAAAGTTAATCTATCTTCAGCACCTGCGTTAAAGTACAGCAGCTACTTAAAAGCAAAACAAAAAAGTGTAGCGCAAGTAGCCGCATCTGTTAGCGGTGGCTCAGTTTCACATTCATTTAGTACGTTATTCAACGGTATTGTGGTAGAAGGTGAGCAAGGTCAACGTGAAAAGCTCGCTAAACTTGCGGGTGTAAAAAAAGTATTTTTAGATACTGAGTACCACACATTAATGGATGCTTCTATTGATGTGATTAGAGGCGTTGAGGCATGGCAGGCGCTTGGTGGTCAATCTGAAGCTGGTAAAGGCGTTAAAGTTGCTATTATTGACTCGGGTATTCGCCCAGAAAACCCTATGTTTTCAGATGTGGGTTTTGCAGCTGCAGAGTTTAGTGAAGAAGAAGCGGCTTACATCGCAGAAAACCCCGATTACTGTCGTATAGAGGGTGGTGAAGCCGATTTTTGTAATAATAAATTAATTGTGGCGCGTGCATTTGGTCCAACACCAAGTGATGTTCACCCTGATGAATATATTGGTTCTCCACTCGGTTACGACGGTCACGGAACGCATGTTGCGGGTACTGCTGTAGGTAACCCAATTGAAATTACTTACCAAGACAATAACGTGTCAATTTCAGGTGTTGCACCAGCGGCACAGTTAATGGCTTATAAAGCGCTTTGGCACACAGCCGATGGACGAGGCAGCGGTACTACCGTTGCACTAATGGGGGCATTAGAAGCGGCCATTAAAGATGGCGCAGACGTAATTAATAACTCGTGGGGCGGTGGTGCAGGTGGTAATCCATCAAGCAGTGCATACAGTGATTTATTCACAGCTGCAGAAGAAGCGGGTGTAGTGGTTGTAACCGCAGCAGGTAACGATGGTAACGGCGCACAAACTATTGGTTGTCCTAGCTGTATTGAGTCTGGTTTAACAGTTGCTAATACACAAACAGGGCGTTTCTTCTCTCAGCAAATTGAAGTAGCAGGCGAAACCTATTTAAGTATTGAAGGAAGCAATGGTTTATTAACAGACCCTATTTCACTTCCTATTATTTCGGCGCAAGTGATTGCTCCTGATAATTTTGAAGGGTGTGAAGAGTTTGCTGAAGATATCTCATTTGCAGACTCTGTAGCATTAATCTCTCGTGGTAGCTGTGCGTTTTTAGCTAAAGCTGCAAATGCTGAAAAAGCAGGTGCGACGGCGGTTATAATTCATAACAATGTTGCTGGCGGTGCAATGGGCATGTCTATGGATGACGCCACAATTCCAGCCTCAGCGATTAGCCAAGAAGATGGTTTAAGCTTGGTTGAGCTGTTAACTGCAGCTGAAGAGCCGGTTATTGCTTCACTCGACCCTAGTGTTAAAAGAACAATTCAAGAGAAATTTACTGATGCAGTAAACTCTTCAAGTTCGCGTGGTCCTAATGGTGAGCCTAGCTTCTTAAAACCTGATATTGCAGCGCCAGGTACAGATATTTTATCTGCGTACTCGCCAGATGAAGGTAATGGTATTACCTTTAATGCGATTACAGGCACAAGTATGGCAAGCCCTCATGTTGCTGGTGCAGCAGCATTGATGAAGCAAGCTCACCCAGAGTGGAATGCGGTACAAATCAAAACGGCACTTATGAGCTCATCTAAAATGGATGGCCTACATAAAGAAGACTTAGTTACCAAAGCTGATGCATTTGATGTAGGTGCCGGTCGATTAGATATGCCTAATGCGCTAGAGGCAGCACTTACATTTGATCATGGCTCTTACGCCGATCCAAGTTGTTTAAGCGTTTGTAGCTTCTCAAATACCGTGCAAAATATGACTGATGTTGCTGGTGAGTGGACTGCAAAAGTAGTAACCGATATGCAAGGCGCTGAAATTACGGTTTCTCCTAGCACCGTTATGCTTGGCGCGCACGGTTCTACCTCTACAGATTCTGAAGGTGCAGAAACAAGCACTGACATGGCTGAATTTAACTTAGATATTGATTCAACATTTAACGATGTAAAAGGTTGGAACTTTGGCCACGTAGTGTGGACTCATACTGAGACAGGTCAAATCGCTCACTTACCATTTGCTATTTACGATAACGAAGCAACAAATAGCAGTGTGTTTAGTGCAACAGTCGATGCCGATTCTTTAAATTCTTCTACTCCAGCAAAAGTGGGTGTGCAATTTAATAATACTCTGTTCACTGACGAGCTATCAGTAAATGTAAAACTTGACGAAAATGCAGAACTTCTTAAAGGTGCTGCCCCTGTTGTTGAAGTGACTAATGGTGCAGGTGAAGTAACATTAAGTGAAGACAATAAAGAGCTAACCTGGACGGGTACATTGGGACCAAAAGAATTTGCTATTAACAGCAGTGATTTCTTAGGTACCTTCTCATTGGCTGATGAAGGCATTGAACCACAAGCGTGTCCTGACGGGTGTGATGAGATAACCATTACGGTTGAAGCTGACTTTATTTTTGATGGGAAAGAGTACTCAGCATTTACTATCTCAGATAACGGCTTTATTGCTGTTGGTGCAGATGTAAATACAACTAACTCTTGGAGCCCTCAAGCAATGCCTAATGCACGTACACCTAATGGTGTTATTGCGCCGCTTTGGGCTGACTTTGATTTAGCTGGTGGCACGAGCGGTGGCGGTGATCTTTATGTGGCTAAATTTGATAGCGGCTATGTAGTTGTAGAATGGCATGACGTTGAGCTTTGGGGTAGTTCTTTAGGTGATAAGTACACGTTCCAAGTGATCTTAAAAGAAGGCACTGATGAAGTTCGTATGAACTACATTGATGTGCCTGCTTTACCTGCACCTTACTCAGCGGGTGTAGAGTCTGCTGATGGCAACGTAGGTGCAATGCTGGACACAGTTCCAACGGGTAATGCTATTGGTAGTGGCTACTTAGTCGATCAAATCAAAGGCGGTGTTGTTGATATTCAATATCAAGCCTTTGCAAAAGATCGCAGCCATTACACAGCTGCAGATGCAGTAGAAGTTGATGAAGAACAAACAGTGACTATTGATGTATTAGCTAATGACATGGCTGAGTCGCGTTTTGTATTTGACGCAGTAGCCTCTTCAGAAACAGAAAATGCAGAGTTCTCTGCCCATAAAGGTGTAAGGATTAAAGGCAGCTTAGTGGCATCAACTGTTGAAGTGGTTTCAGCACCAGCAAATGGCTCTACAACCGTGAATGAAGATGGCACGATTGATTATACGCCAAATGCACAGTTCTCTGGTGAAGATAGCTTTACATACACAGTGCGTGAAGCATCAGGCACTAGCGCCGAAGAAACTATGGTATCAATCGTTGTTAACGATACCATTGCAGACCCTCAGCCAGTGACGCCAACACCAGAGCCTGAAAGCAATGGTTCATCGGGCTCACTAGCTTGGTTAACATTACTTGCTGCGCCGTTTGCATTTATGCGTCGTCGTAAACAAAAGTAATTTTATAACTAGCACGCTATTTTAAAGGGAGCCTCGGCTCCCTTTTTACATAGCTTCACAAACTAAATTACACCACGCTTTATTATTAGGTATATTTAATAGCACCAATAATAAAAACCATAGAGATTTCATAATGATTCGTTCTTCATTCACGCTAGCCGCGTTATCACTAGCTGTGCTAGCCGGGTGCGATAATGCGCCAAAAAGTACACCTTCAGATACAGCAACTACTATGCAAACACAACAAACAGAAAAACCAGTGAGCGCCGTGGCGCCAATTGCTAAAAAAGTACCTCATGAAATGACGATTCATGGCGATACGCGTATTGATGATTACTACTGGTTGCGTGATGACGAGCGTAAAGCGCCAGACGTTATAAGTTACTTAAATGCTGAAAACGCTTATACCGAGGCAATGCTTGCGCATACTCAAACATTGCAAGATAAGTTATTTGAAGAGTTAAAAGGGCGTATTAAAAAAGACGATGACTCGGTGCCTGTTAAAAAAGGCGACTATTTTTATTCATCGCAAACGCGTGGCGAAAACGAATACCCTACCTATGTTCGCAGTAGCGATTTTAAAGGCACTGATCTGCAAGTTATTTTAGATGTAAATGCGTTGGCCAAAGATCACGACTACTTTGCTGTTAGTGGCTTATCTGTAAGTACTAACGGAAATTTAATGGCGTACGGGGAAGACACCGTTAGCCGTAGAATTTACACCATAAAGGTAAAAGATTTAACCACAGGCCAATTACTCGAAGACACGCTTGAGGGAACAAACGGCGGCGTTATTTGGGCAAACGATAATAAAACCTTTTACTACATTAAAAAAGATGCACAAACCTTACTTGGCTATCAAGTTTTTCGCCATACGTTAGGTACACCGCAAAGCGATGATGAACTTATTTACGAGGAAGCTGATACAAGTTATTACACGGGTATTAGTAAGAGCAAAGATGGCTCAGAAATATATATTTGGCACAGCAGCACCAATGCCTCTGGTATGTCGGTACTCAGCGCAGATGATAATAAAGCAAAACCTAAGCGCTTAATTGAGCGTGAGGACGACCTAGAATACAGTATTTCAAAGCTTGGCAATACGTATTACATCGTCACTAACTTAAATGCGGTTAACTTTCAGCTTATGAAGGTGGATGTAGATAAAGCGCATGATAAAGCAAATTGGCAAACGGTAATTGCGCCGCGCGATGATATTAAGCTAGAAGGCGTTGATTTATTTAAAGACTACCTTGTATATCAAGAGCGAGAGTTGGGTCAGTCGCGCCTTATTGTACGCCATTTATCGACTGGAGATGAGCACACGCTAAGCTTTAACGACAGTGCCTATACCATTGCAAGCTATGGCAACAACGATATAAACAGCGACAAATTACGTGTTTATTATACCAGTATGACGACACCGGTTTCGTCGTACGATATTGACCTTAAATCAGGTGATAAAACCCTACTTAAACAGCAAGCCGTGTTAGGTGATTTTAACGCAGATAACTATGCCTCGGAGCGTATTTTTGTAGGTGCGCGCGATGGTATAAAAGTGCCGGTAAGCTTAGTGTACCGTAAAGATGCATTTAAAAAGGATGGCACAAACCCATTACTGCAATATGGTTATGGCTCGTACGGCGCCACCATGGACCCTACTTTTTCAAGCTCACGTTTAAGCTTATTAGACCGTGGCTTTGTGTTTGCTATAGCGCATGTGCGTGGTTCGCAAATGCTAGGACGCCCATGGTATGAAGACGGAAAGTTATTAACTAAAAAGAACACTTTTAACGACTTTGTTGATGTAACCAAATCATTAGTGGCACAAGGTTATGGCGCAAAAGACGAAATATTTGCCTACGGTGGTAGTGCTGGTGGTTTATTAATGGGCGCGGTGGTTAACCAAGCACCAGAGCTATATAAAGGGGTGGTTGCAGCAGTGCCTTTTGTTGATGTAGTTACCACCATGCTTGATGCAAGCATACCTCTTACCACCAATGAGTATGGTGAGTGGGGTAACCCAAATGAAAAAGAATATTACGATTACATGCTGTCGTACTCGCCGTATGATCAAGTCTCAAAGCAAGCGTATCCTAATATGTTAGTGACTACCGGTTTACATGACTCACAAGTTCAATATTTTGAGCCAGCTAAGTGGGTTGCAAAGCTGCGTGACTATAAAACAGATGATAATAAACTGCTGTTTAAAATAGATATGGAAGCCGGCCATGGCGGGGCGTCTGGTCGCTTTAAACGCCTAGAAGATACTGCGCTAAACTATGCATTTATGCTTGATTTAGCTGGTATTAAAAAATAAGTTAATCAAAATTAAGTAATGTTCTAAAGGTATAGCCGTTGGCTATACCTTTATTTTTTGCGGCAAGTTAAAGCTAAACATAGTGCCTTTGCCCAGCTCACTTTGTACATTTATTTCACTGTCCATAAGTTTTAGTAACCCCTTACAAATAGCCAACCCTAAGCCACCTTGTTGGCGCCCTTCGTTATTTGAATTTGAAGCCTGGTAATGCGGATTAAAAATCGCGTTTAGCTCATCATGCTTAATACCCACGCCGGTATCAGAAACCTGCACAAATAATTGCTTTTCATCAATACGCTTAACGTTTACAGCTATGCTGCCGCCTTTAGGTGTGTGCCTTATTGCGTTATCGATTAAATTACTTAAAACACGCTCAAGTTTTGCAATATCGGCTACAACAGGAAAATCGCAAATTGCGGGCTCTACCGTTAAGTTAAGGCCTTTTTTCTCGGCGGTTAGAGAAAACTTAGCAATGCAATCGTAAATAAGCTCACCTAAATTAAAGGTTTCTTTGTGAATGCTTATTTCGCCGTTTTCTAAATGGGCTAATTCAAAAATTTGTTCAATAAGCTGTTTAAGCTGCGCGCAGTTATTAAGGGATACATGTAAGTACTCACGTTGTTCTTGAGCACTTAATTGCGCCCCCGACTGATTAAGCACCTCTAAAAACCCCTGCAAAGAGGCAAGGGGGGTTCTTAAATCGTGAGATAAGTGAGTAAGCAACTCCTTGCGCTGTTTATCGCTTTGCTCAAGTGCTTTAAATTGCTCGTCAATCCGGGTAACCATGGCTTGAATGTTACGGCCTAAACTGTGCACTTCGTTACTTTTTTGGGTTGAATAGTTGCTGAGTTTGGTATCGGTAAGGCTGTAATTAGCTGCTTCAATATTGCTTACATCACGGGCTAATCGCTGAATAGGGTTGGTAAAAAAGCGCAGTAAAATAAGCATCGCAATCAGTAAAAATGCAAGTGCAGCTCCAAGCCATAATGCGGCAAGCCATAGTTTGTCATTATTTTTAATTGTGTTTAAAGAGGTATCGTAGGCTTCACCGCCAATAATTACATACAAGTACCCTTGCAGCTTATCGTTATTAAAAACAGGCGCTACAGAGAATATTTTTTGCTGCGCTTTATTTCTTGGATCATCACCATAAATTGGCGCTGCAGCTGGGTTGTTAATCAGCTTTTTTAAGGGGGGTAAATTAATATGAGTGCGTTTAACTTTACCAGGCTCTGCTGAGTAAGTGAGGATTTTTCCGTTTTCATCTACAAAATAAAACTCAAATGCGGGGCCTAATAACATTAAGGTATGAAATAGGTTTTCTAGAGCTGCGTAGTCGTATACACCCTCTTTTATTAATGGGTTATCTTGTACTAAATGCTCAGCAAGGGCTAAGTGCAGGTTTTGCTCGCCATGATGTTTTGAGGTGAGCTCTAGTTGTTTACTCCAGCTGTAAACGAGTGCACAAATAAAGCAAAATATAACCACCAACGACACCGCTAATTTTTGATACAAAGATAGGTTCATAATAAGGCTCTTAAGTAAGTTGGCTTGGATTTAGTTTGTAGCCAACGCCCCAAACGGTTTCGATAATAGGCGCTTGATGATGTAGCTCAAGTTTGGCGCGTAACCTATTTATATGTGAGTTAACGGTATGCTCGTACCCGCTGTGCTGATACCCCCATACTTTGTCGAGCAATTGCTGGCGGCTAAAAACATGGTTTGGGTGGCGAGCAAAATATACCAGTAAATCAAATTCAGTGGCGGTGAGGTTAAGTGCTTGTTCGTCTAAATAAACTTGATGTGAGCTAAATTCAATATTGAGTGAGCCGATATTTAGCGTTTGTTCGTTGCACGGGCTGTCGTTTTCGTTATTTTGTATCGCTAGAAGTTGTGAGCGGTGGCGTAATTGTGTTTTAACGCGGGCTTGTAATTCACGAGCAAAAAAGGGTTTGCAAATATAGTCATCAGCACCCATTTCAAGACCAATTACACGATCCATATCGCTACTGAGCGCGGTAAGTAAAATAACGGAAATGGTAGGGTAGTGCTCTTTAATTTTACGGCATAAACTCAAGCCATCCATTTGTGGCAGGTTTATATCCAGTAAAATAAGCCCGTAAGGTTGTTTTGCTATTTTTTTAAGTGCGAGCTCAGCGCTTACAACATGGTCAACATGCAAATTTAACGCAGCAAGTTGAGTTGTTATTAATTGCCCTATTTCTCTGTCGTCTTCTACTACCAGTATTTTTTCGTGCCGCATGGTTAACCTCGTAAAAAAGGGACATCCGTGTCGCCTCACATCCCCATTACAAGCTATTTTACTGTGTACGAGTGATCACGATTTTTGATACTGGGTTATCAAACTTATGTTCAGCACCTAGTGCAGAGTTTGATAAGCCATCTTGATTAGACACAACACCTGGGTGCATTGTGATTATATCGGCAATATCGTCGCGTATTTCGTTAAACCCTTCGCCGCCAGCAGCGGGACCAGGCACAGTGTCAGCTGTTTCTGTATTCGCTTCCGTACCTGCATCGTAAACGGGCGTCGTTCGTGATATTGAACCGCCTACTTCCAATGTTGATACATCTACAGAACTAAGACCGGTAAAAGCGTCATTTGTATTCCCAAGCATGGCAGCAAAAGATAAATTAAGAACATCTTGTGCATCAACTAAAAGGGTTACAGAGGTTGTTTCGCCAGGGCCAATACCGCCTTCAGCCGAGACTGAAGCAAGTGCATTTTCATCGCTAAGGTACTCTTCATTAGCGCCGCTTTCTGCAATCATTTCTAAAGCAACAGAAGCCGTCTCACCAAATTTCCATGGTGGGGTTTCATCAAATGCAATGACCGAGAGTGGTGATAGTGGTTGTCCAGCCGTTAAGTTACTAAAATTGATAGTAAACTCATAAACAACAGGTTCAGGCTCTACAACAACCACAGGTTCTTGATCTTCAATAGAGTCGTTATTATCGTTATCGCCACATGCGGCTATTGAGCTGGCTAACAGTAAAATAAGCGCACTTTTTTTAAAATTAGAAAGAGATGACATAATTAACTCTCCTATTTAACCGTCACAGTTAATTTTGCAACGGGGTTTAACCATCTGTGTACAGTGTTATTCAAATCACTGTTTCCACCTTCTAGGTCATCATCGCCAAGGGCCCCCGGGTGAATGTGCACCATCGTATTTGTATCGCCAGTTGTAATACCTGTACCGTTAGTGCCTGCTTGGCCGCCCGGCGCAGCAGGGATACCTAATACACCAGGTGCACCCGAGCCTTCTACTACAAGTTCGTTATTTGCTTCTGTACCTGCATCATAACCATTGAGGTAAACAGTGTAGGTGCCTGCTTCTGTTGGAACTTTCCAGCTATCAAGGCCTACAAAGCCATCATTGGTTGGCAGTAACATAGCCGCTACAGATAGGTATTCGTTACCATCGGTAGTTGTGAGCTCTGCTGTTGCAGATGCCGCGGGTGCTAAAAGGCCTGCCGCTGGGTTTTCTGCAATATCGCTGCTCGATGCTGACGCTTGAGTAACAAGTGCTGATATATCGCCGCCTTCAGCCATTGCTTGTAGTGCAGCAGAGGCTTCGGTTGCGACTTCAAAAAGTTTATCTTCGCTATCGTGTGCTGTTATTAGTACCGGTGTAAAGTAAAGGCCTTTAGTAAGGTTAGTAATTTCTACTTCTAGCTCTGCTGCCAATGTTGATTGGCTAGCTACTGCTAAAAGGGTTGCAACTGTAAATGCTGAAGCTTTCATTATTATTTCCTGTAAGTGATGATTCAGGCTAAGTATTGAATAACCACCTCAAGAAACTCTCACAAAGTTATCACTTTTTTATCACAGCGGGTTAGGGCGTGTTATTTAACAATATAGCTACCTCTATATAGACACCTGCTCAATAAAAAGGCAGTATGTATTAACTAATAAGGAGAGCGTAATGGAAGAAAATCAACAGCTTGAGCCGTTATCAAAAGACGAAAAAACATGGGCTATGCTTTGCCATTTAAGCGCTGTAGCCGGTTTTGTTATTCCGTTTGGCTCTATACTTGGGCCATTAGTGGTATGGCTTATTAAAAAAGATGAAATGCCAATTGTCGATTTACACGGTAAAAAATCGCTTAATTTTCAAATTACTATGGCTATAGCTTACTTTGTATGTTTTTTACTGGTATTTGCCGTAATCGGCCTCGTTTTGCTGCCTTTAGTGGCTATTTTTTCTTTTATCATGGTGGTTTTAGCCAGTATTAAAGCCAACGAAGGGAAAGAGTTTAATTACCCACTGAGTCTAAATTTGATAAAATAAATGACGACCCTTTAATAAACCCAGCTGTATGCTGGGTTTTTACTTTAAGTACTTAATGCTTTATATCACTTTATTTTTTAGTGCGTTTGTGTCCGCTACTTTATTACCAAGTTCTTCAGAAGTGGTACTTGTTACCATGATAAGCCAAGCAAAAGCTAATCTGTGGCTGCTGTGGTTAGCCGCTACTTCAGGTAATGTATTAGGAAGTTGTGTTAATTATTGGTTGGGAACTCATGTGCTGCGTTTTAAGCACAAAAAGTGGTTTCCGGTATCAGCCAAGGGACTTGAAAAAGCGCAATCTCAATTTAAAAAATATGGGGTATATAGCTTACTGTTTGCTTGGCTGCCGATTGTTGGCGACCCACTAACGGTAATTGGCGGCATATTTAAAGTGCGTTTTAGTCTGTTTTTATTATTAGTAAGCATTGGCAAAGGCGCGCGGTATTTAGCCGTTATTGCCCTTGCCAGTGGTGCACAAGCGGTTTTGTAAAGTTACTTTGACCAATCAAGCGTGAGCGAAACTGAGTCGGCAAAGCGCAGTGCATGCGGTTTATCTACTCTGGCTTTTGCGTAATGCACGCTTGGATGTGTATGGCATACTGCAAGTATTTCGGCAACCAGCTTTTCAAGCAACAAAAAGTGCCCTTGCTCTACTAGGTTTATCACCTCTTTGGTGATCACTTTATAGTTAAGCGCTTGGTCCACTTCGTCTGTTTTACAGGCGTCATCAGCAGGGTAGTGAATTTCTAAATTAATCACTACATCTTGCTTTTTTTCCCGTTCTTCTGGGTTAAAACCAATAAATGTACGTAAGCGTAAGTTGGTTACGTTAATAATTGCGTTGGCCATAATTAACCCTTAATAAGCTGTAAAAACTCGTTACGCGTTTTAGAGTCACTTCTAAAGTTACCTAGCATTACAGAGGTACGCATGCTTGAGTTTTGCTTTTCTACACCGCGCATCATCATACACATGTGTTTAGCTTCAACAATAACGCCCACGCCTTTTGCGCCGGTTACTTCTTCAACGGCTTTAGCAATTTGATGAGTAAGTTGCTCTTGTATCTGAAAGCGGCGCGCAAACATATCAACAATACGCGCAAATTTAGATAAGCCTAGTACTTTGCCATCGGGAATGTAAGCAATATGGCAACGACCAATAAATGGCAATAAATGATGCTCACACATAGAGTAAAGCTCTATATCTTGGACAAGTACCATATCGTCAGCGTCTGAGCTAAATACCGCATTATTGGTAATTTCATCAAGCGTTTGACGATACCCTTTGGTTAAATACTCCATGGCTTTTGCTGCACGTTTTGGTGTATCGAGAAGACCTTCTCGGCCTGCATCTTCACCCACAGCGGTAATAATGTTTTGGTAGCTTTGCTTTAAATCGTCATGCATAAATTTCTCAGTTTAATGTGTGTTCTACTTTAAATGGCGGCCGCCATCCACAGGCAAAGCGCGGCCTGTGATGTAGTGGCTGCGCAGTAATAAATCAATACTATTAATAATTTCTTGGCAACCTGGTTCTATACCCATAAGAGATTTTTTAAGGGTTTTAGCACGGTAAGCCTCGTCATCGTGCTGATTAAAAATAATCAACGATGGCGCAACCGAATTCACCTTTATATTTGGTGCGTACTTAGCGCTAAACGACTTGGTTAAGTTATCAAGTGCAGCCTTACTTGCGGCATAGGCAATGTGCTTTGGGCTACCTGTTTCAACAACGTAATCGGTAAGATGAATAATGTCAGCCGGTGTGCAAGCATCAGCTTGGTATGCCATTAATAGCTGTGCACAGGCATTATTAATTAAATACGGTGTTTTGGCATGAATGCGCATCATGTTATCAAACAAACTCGAAAAATCAGGGTTACTGGCTTCGCAGTCCCAGCTAGAGGCATTGTGCACAATGGCACGTAAAGAGTGAGTTTGCTGTTTTAGTGTTTCAATAAAGCTAGCTATACCGGCGTCGCTGCTAAAGTCGGCGTGTATACATACGGCGCCTTGTTGTTCTAAGTCGTCGACTGCATCGTGGCGCGTACGATAGGTAATAATAATAGCTTGGCCTTGCGATAAAAAGTGCTTAGCAAGCGCAAGGCCAATACGTTGACCAGCGCCTGTTATTAAAATAGGAGATGTCATGTAATGCAGTTTTCTCTTTGGCAGGCGTTAAAATTAACTATAAATCAGTTTTTTGTTTTACGTAACAATACGGCGAATAGATCAGCTAGTGCATACGCAGCACTAGCTGTTTAGCCGTTATAAATCATCGTAAATAGTCGGAATGGGTTGGCGCTTATGCTGAGTGCGAACATAAATATCAGTTAGTTTTTGCTCAACCTCTGCAGCCACCGGCTTGCCTTCTAAAAAGTCGTCAATTTGATCATAGCTCAGTCCTAATGCTTCTTCATCGGTGAGGCCTGGGCGGTCACTTTCTAAATCAGCTGTTGGGGCTTTTGTTACTAATAGCTCTGGCGCACCTAAGGCAGTTGCAAGTGCGCGAACTTGACGTTTTGATAAGCCAAATAATGGGGCTAAATCGCATGCGCCATCACCAAATTTGGTGTAAAAACCAGTAATGTTTTCAGCGCTGTGATCGGTACCTACAACGAGGCCTTGGCAAAAACCAGCTATTTCGTATTGCGCTACCATGCGTTGGCGTGCTTTTACATTACCTTTTACAAAGTCAATTTTAGCTTGCTCAGGTAGCTCTTCACCACTGCCTACTACTGCCGCCATAGCTTGCTCGTGTAATGCATCGGCAGCAGGTTTTACGTTGACGGTCATGCGTTTACTTGGCTTGATAAAATCAACGGCCATTTGCGCTTCGTCTTCATCTGCTTGTACACCGTATGGCAAACGAACCGCAATAAATTGGTACTTATTAGTGTTTTGCTCTGCGTTTAGTTCATCTACGGCTAATTGGCACAAGCGCCCGCAGGTCGATGAGTCAACACCGCCGCTAATTCCAAGCACTAGCGATACACTATGGGCTGCCACTAAACGTGCTTTTATAAAGTTAACTCGACGGGTAATTTCGGCGTTTACATCAATAGTTGGCTGAACTTTCATTTCAGCCATAATTTCGGCGCGCATGGCCAGCTCCTCGTTATTTAATAAGTTGTTTTTAAATAGGCTTACATTATCTGGTTTAGTGGTTATTAATTAAAGTCCTAAATGTGCTTTTATACGGCTAAGCTCGGCTTTTAGTTCCTCAATTTCTGCAAGTAACTCGTTAATTTCATCGTTTTTAACTTCTGCGACTTCTGTAGCTGGCACTGGGCTTGGCGCTACTGCTGGGTCAGCAAAAAGGTGCATGTAGCGACTTTCTCGTTTGCCAGGCTCACGCTCAAGCTTTGTTACGTAGTCATCTTTTGCTAACGCGCTCAGGGCGGTTTCTACTTCGCTAACGTTTGTAAAGTCAGCTAGGCGAGCGCTGCGCGTTCTTAGCTCACCGGGTGTTTGTGCGCCGCGTAACAGCAGTAAACATATAATTGCCCGCTGCTGCGCGCTCAACTGTAAGCTACTAAATTCTGTATTACAAAAACGGTGATCGTATTTATTAACTCGTCCCGAAAGCCCTTCGTCTAGCGTTACAAGGCGCTGACTTATAAGCTCATCAAGTGTTTGTTGCACCTCACTTTCGCTCAAGTTTACAACCGGGTCTCGATTTGATTTTTGATTACACGCATTCGTCAGTGCGTTCAACGACAGTGGATAATGCTCGGGTGTAGTGCTTTGTTTTTCTAAAAGGCAGCCAATAACGCGCTGCTGATTTGCTGATAAATGCATGGCTTTTCTTTATTAGTAAACAGTATTTTTAGCTTACACCTTTATTGTGTACCAAGCCATTGTTGTAATTTAGGCTCTAGTGCTGCGGAATCTAAAGGTTTGGTTAAATAATCGTTCATTCCTGCATCGAGGCACTTCTCTTTGTCGCCCTGCATTGCGTTTGCCGTTAACGCAATGATTGTAATATGTTTATTATGCTTGCCCGCTTTGCCTTCGCGTATAGCTTGCGTGGCTTGGTAGCCATCCATTACGGGCATTTGGCAGTCCATTAAAACTAACTGGTATTTTTTGTCTTGGCTGCTGTTTAGCTTATCTAGTGCATCTTGGCCGTTTTGTGCAATATCAAAGGTAAGCCCAACTTGTTTTAACAACGCTGAGGCCACCACCTGATTTACTTTGTTATCTTCGACTAAAAGCACTTGCGCGTGCGCTGATATTTCTTTGGGCTTTTCGGTTAACTCATTTTGCAGTTGTGCTTGGCGCTGTTGTTGCTCAATGTATTTATCGTTAGTGAGTGAATCAAATAAATCTGACGGAGTAAGCGGTTTAAATATCAGGCAGTCTATATTTATGCCAATGTTGTTATGCTCTTGCGAATAACTCATCGGTGCCATAACAACGAGCTTGCTTTGCTTGGTGGTTACTCGGTTTTTTAATGTATTTATTTGCGGGTGCGCAGCTTGCTCAAAAAAATGATAATCGACTAGCAATGCGTCTGGCTGGGTATCGCAGTTATCAAAATAATTAATGATGCCGCTATAGTCATTTAAAATATTAACGTGTGCGCCCCATACGCGTAATTGTTTGGCGGCAATATTGGCGTTAAGTGTGCAGGCATCAATAATTAAAATATGTTTGTTATTAATTAAGTGGCTGGGTAAATCTTGCGCTTTAGTTAAACGTGGCTGTATTTTTATAGAAAACGAAAAAGTACTGCCTTCATTTAGCATGCTGGTTACGCTTACTTCGCCTTCCATGAGTTCACAAAGCTGCTTAACAATAGCTAGGCCAAGGCCTGTGCCGCCAAACTGGCGGGTGGTTGAGGCATCGGCCTGAGTGAATGAGTCGAATAAAGTTTTTTGTTTTTCTGCGTCTATTCCTATGCCGGTATCAATAATAGAGCAATGTAAAAAACTGCCATTGGTGGTTTCATCTATCTGCGCGGTCACCAGAATTTGCCCATCAATAGTAAACTTAACGGCATTGCCAATCAGGTTATTTAAAATTTGACGCAACCTATTCGGATCGCTAATTATTTCGCTGATAGTAATTTGGGTGGCATCTAAAATGAGATTGGTATTATTTTGCTCCACTTTAAGCGCAAACGACTCAACAACTTCACCAAGTAATTTAGGTAAGTTAAATTGCACATTTTCTATATCAAGTTTGCCTGCTTCAATTTTAGAAAAGTCTAAAATGTCGTTAATTATATTTAACAGCGACTGAGCTGAAGATTGTGCAAGCTCAATATGATGCTCCTGCTGTTGGTTGAGCTGAGTGCGCTTGATAATATTTAGCATGCCCAGTACGCCGTTCATGGGGGTTCTTATTTCGTGGCTCATGCTGGCTAAAAATTCACTTTTAGCCATTACCGCTTGCTCTGCAGCTTCTTTGGCGGTGACTAGCTGTTGCTCTGTTTCAATACGTTGCTGACTTGAATGCAAGCTGCCCACGAGGGCGGCTACAGCAATTAAAAAGCTTTCTTCGTTACGTGACCACGGGCGCATTGAAGCACATTGCTCAGCGCATACTATGCCAATGGAGCCACTTCCCGCCGGTATGATTGCGCACAGCATGGCATTAATATTGAGCGGCGCAAAGTAATGCGCTTTAAGGGGTTTTAGTAGAGGGTGATTTTGGGCATCACTGGTGCTAAACACAGCGTGTTTTTCTATGGCTTCAAAAAAATCAGGCGCCTCTTTTTTAAGCCATACCGCATTATTATTACCCATTCTGTTTTCAATATTATGGGCTGCTATAGGACTCAATGAGGTTTTTGAGCTATTAAAAAACCAAATACTGGCTTGCTCAATGTTTAAAGCATGGCAAATAGATTCAGTAATAACTTGTTTAGATTGGCTTAATTGGCCACTTAAAATAAGGTCGTTGGCTGTAAGCGACGCTAAAATTTCGTTATGTAGGGCAATTTTGCTGTTTTCAAGCTCAATACGCTTACGGGTATCAATATTTTGCAATGAGCCAAATATTCTTACACAGCGCTCGTTTTTGCGCTCAGCTTCACCATGAATAAGCACCCACATTTCGCGCCCTTCAGAGTCAATAACTTCAAGTTCGGCTTCGTAACTTTTGCCTTCTTTAATTGCAGATTCAACCAGTTGAGTGATACGTTCTCTGCTTTCACCGGCTTTAAAGTAATTTAAGTTTGTAGGCCAGGTAGGCTCTTTATTTAGCGGGTACTTAAATATTTTTTTGGTCATATCTGACCAATACACTTGTTTGGTTTCTAAATTAAATGACCACGCCCCAATTTGGGCAAGGTCGCTCATTGCCTCCAGCATTTTTTCGTTTTGTTGCTGGCGGTTTAGCATTTTTAAAAAGAATAAGAACGCCCATATTAGTAATCCGCAAATAATTATAATGGCGATTCTAAGCGGCCATATAGTTGAAGGTGCAGGGCTCCAACCTTCTTTAGGGGCTACGTATAATTGCCAGCTTCCCCCTTGAAAATTAAGCGTAAAATCAAGCGGCTCTTGTGTGGTTATATTGTTATTGCCATAAAAAAACTCGCCTTTTTTGCCTAAACCATGACGCCCTTGAATAGCAATGTTGTAGTTTTTTTCAAGCTCTTTTATGCCTGAGTTTTTGTATACTTTTTCAATGTCGAGCACCACCGATAACAACCCCCAAAAGCGGTTTTCGGGCGGAATATAAACAGGCACTCTGGCAATGAGGGCAATGTCGCCTTGAACCAGTTTTAGTGGCCCTGCCATAACAATAGTATTGGTATCACGGGCTCTAATGGCATCTAGGCGTTGGTTTTTGTTTTCTAAAAAGTTTAAGCCAATGGCTTTTTCGTTACCTTTTAGTGGGTAAGACATACGAATTATCATGTCGGGTGCACCACCAATATGGCGCAGCTCACTGGAGGTTTTAAACAAAGGCGCGGCAATTTGTTCAAACCGTGCTTGTTGTAACTCAGGTTCAGCTGATACAGCAACCGCTAATCCACGAACTAGCTGAATGTTTGATACCAAGGTGGCCTCTAGTTGTGCACGGTATGTACTTACTTGAGATAAAATTTGTAGGCGGTGGGCGTCTTTTGCGCGATTGTAGTTAATTCTATCTAACACAATGCTCACTAATATTATTAGCGTAAGCGATAACCAAAAGGTCAGCTTATAGTTGCTAATAGTGTTTTTTTTGTTGTTATTTTTTGGCGGCATTGGCTAAGTCATGCTGTTATTTTAGGCAATTTAACTATAGCTAATTTATTGTATAAATAAAAACGGCGCTGATAAATTAGCGCCGTTTTATTTTTATAATTAGTAGTTTAACTATTAAGCGTCGGTTACTTCACGTGCCCAATGGTTTTGCTTAGCGACATGTAACTTACGGTAACCATCAAGTAGTGCTGCATGCTTTTTAAAGCCTTCAAGCGATAAACCAGGGAAGGTTAAACCATTAAATAATTTACGGCCTTCTGCTATTTCAATAGCCAGCGTTACGTTATCGCTGCCAAACATTAAACCCAGTGCATCTTGGTAGTCGGCGTAGTCGCGCTCGTCATCGTATTTAATTTCAAGAATGGCTTTTAAACAGCGGAAGTGACGCATTGCATCTTCGTTTACTTGGCCTGTGTGTAGTATCCAGTCTACCCAATCAATGGCTTCTTCGTTGCCTGCGGCTAAACATAAGTGCGCTTTAAGCTCACCAATACGCAGTGTATGCCATGGTGTATCGGCATCGGTGGCAAGGCCAATAAATTCAGCAGCACGGATAATATCGCTGTGGCCTGCTTCTTCTAGGCTGTCGTAAATGTCCATCCACTGCTGCGCATCGTACTGATCAAGCGATAGGAATGCTTCACGGAATTTAGCGCCTTCGTTGTTGTTACGCCAAATTAGTTCATCTACTGGGTAAATGTCTGACATACCTGGTACTAAAATACGACATGCATACACGTTTAAGTGTGTGTAATCCATAATGTAAATGTCGTGGCCCATGCTGTGAATTAAGTCAGTACAGAAGTTGTATTCTTGCTCTGTTGTACCGCTAAAGTCCCAATGAACAAAGTCAAAGTCAGCGTCAGCACGGAAAAAGTCATGCGAGATTAAACCGCTTGAGTCGATAAAGTGCAGCTCAATGTTTTCAGGCGTTGCAACTTCATCGTTATCAAAAGTAGCTGGTTGGAACACATCAAGTTGATCAAGGCGACGACCTTGTAGTAACTCAGTAACCGTACGCTCAAGTGCAACTTCAAATGATGGGTGAGCACCAAATGAGGCAAACACAGAGCCATCAACAGGATTAATAAGCGTTACGCTCATTACAGGGTATTTACCGCCAAGTGATGCATCGGCAATACGTAAATGAAAACCATGGCTGCGTAGCTCTTCACACGCTTCGTGAATTTTAGGGTATTGCTTTACAACCTCTTCAGGGACGATAGGTAAACAAATACCTTCTGCGATAATACGGTTTTTAATGGCGCGCTCAAATACTTCTGATAGCCCTTGTACACGTGCTTCAAACTTAGTATTACCAGCGCTCATGCCGTTAGAAACAAAAATATTACCAATTACGTTTACCGGAATGTATACGTCTTGGTTATCGCGTTGGCGCGTGTATGGCAATGTACAAATGCCGCGCTCGTTATTACCTGAGTTAAAGTCAAAAAGGTGTGAGGCATTAAGCTCACGCTCTGGGTCAAAGTAATCCCAAAGGCTTTCGTCCATTATGCCTTCTGGCACTTCATTGCCTTCAACTTTAAACCATTTCTCATTTGGATAATGAGTAAAGTCGCTGTTTGCAAATTCTTCACCTAAGTAAAAGTCGGCAAAAAAGTAATTACAGCTTAATCGTTCAAAGTATTCACCTAACGCAGAGGCGATAGATGCTTTATCGGTTGCGCCTTTACCATTGGTAAACATTACACCGCAGTCGCTGTCTTTTATATGAACTGAATAACAGTTAGCTACAGGGTTAAGCCAAAGTGCTTCTTCAACATTGATGTTTAGCGCTTTTAACTTGTTTTGCATGGTAGAGATAGACGATTCTAGGTCGCGGTCTTTACCTTTGATAAATGTTTTTTCAGTCATATGAGTCTCAACTAGATCTGCACAAAATGTGGAATGGCTATTATCGTGGATTTTGATGTTTATTTCACCCTTTGCGAGTAAGAACATTATTATTTAATAAAACTATGGTTATTATATGTGCAACAAATGGTGCAAAGGACAAATTAATGTTTAAAGTAATCAAATGGCTAGTGTTACTCGTTGTGGTTTTAGGGTTAGCTGGTACAGCGCTTGTGTATGGCGTATTAAGTTTAAGTATGCCCACACTTGATGGTAAAGGCCAAAGTACAGCAATTAATAAGCCGGTTACTATTTCGCGTGATGCACTAGGGCAGGCGGTTATAAAGGCAGAAAACCGCAATAGCGCCGCATACGGGTTAGGCTATGCGCATGGGCAAGACCGTTTTTTTCAAATGGACTTATTAAGACGTAACGCCGCCGGTGAGCTTAGTGAGTTATTTGGTAAAGCGGCCCTTGGCCTTGATAAAAAAATGCGCTTTCATCAATTGCGAAAACGCAGCCGCGCTATATTAAACACCTTACCCGAAAGCGATAAACAGCTATTAAACAGCTACGCCCAAGGTGTAAACGAAGGGCTGGCACAAGTTGGCTTTGCAAGCTTTGAGTATTTACTTACAGGCGGAGCGCAAAAACCATGGCAAAGTGAAGATAGCCTATTAGTTATATTTAGCATGTACCTTGACTTGCAAAGTGCCACCTTTGAGCGAGATGAAGCTCTCATACATATTGAGCAAGCATACGGACAACACATGGTTGATTTTTTAACACAACCTAGCCAATACCAAGCGGCGCTTGATGGCAGTAAACTTGCCCCGTTTACAGGCACCATTCCTCAACTTCCAGAGCAAGCACGGCAAACGGTTAAAAATATTCAGGCAAACCAAGAGCGCGGTAGCAATAACTGGGCAGTAACCGGTGCGCATACCCAAACGGGAGCAGCCATGCTCTCTGACGATATGCATTTATCTATGGCGGTGCCGGTTATTTGGTACAGGGCGCAGCTTAATTACACACAAAATGGCGAGCAAGCTCAGGTAACTGGCGTATCGCTACCCGGCGCCCCTGCTATTGTGGTGGGTACAAATAATAAAATTGCCTGGGGCTTTACTAACGGCTACATAGACACGGCCGATTGGGTTACTTTAAGTAAAGATAATAAAACATGGCAAGTCAATGAGCCTATCGCACTGCCTAATGGCGAGGTGGACGATTACTCATTAACCATGAGCGAATACGGCCCAGTAAAATATATAAATAAACAGCCTTATGCACTTAGCTGGGCTGCACACCAACTTTATGCTGTAAACATGGATCTGCTAAAACTAGAGCAAGCCACTAGTGTAGATGATGCGCTAGATGTGGCAAGCGATGTGGGTATTCCGGTACAAAATTTAATGGTGGTAGATAGCCAAGGCAGTGCCGCATGGCAACATATTGGCGCTATACCGGCGCGTAAAACACCGAGTGAGCTAAGTGTTAATGCAAACGAATACTCACCCGACTGGCAGCAAAATGAGCATCAGCGCCCTTATGTTAAAAACCCACAAAATGGGCGATTATGGACAGGTAATTCGCGCGTTGTGTCGGCCACTGATAATGCACGCTTTGGTAACGGTGGTTATGCACTAGGCGCTCGCTCGAGCCAAATTCGTGATAGGTTATTTGAAAAACAAAGCTTTGCAGAGAGCGACTTTTACGCGCTACAGCTTGATAACCAAGCCCGCTTTTTAACGCCATGGCACACATTGCTACTTAATCAGCTTAAAAAAGACAAAGCCAAAAACGCACAGTACATAAGTGCACTTGAAAACTGGCAGCAATGCGCATGTGCAAGCTCGGTAGGTTACACCTTAGTTAAACACTACCGCAGCACATTAATTAATACTGTATTTGCAAGCATGGAGAACAAACTTAATGAGCAAGACGCCACGCTTAGATATGTAAAACGCGATCTAGAACCAGCTATATGGCAGCTTATTAAAGATAGGCCGGGCTCATGGGTAAACCCTGAGTATAAAAATTGGGACGAGCAGTTATTAGGTGCATTTAGCCGAACAGTGACAGCACTTGGGGCTGAGTATGGGGATAACTTACAAAATTGGCAGTGGGGTAAAGTTAATGCGCTTAATATTGAGCACCCGTTTGCTAAACAAATGCCCATACTGGCTAAGCTTTTAAATATGCCTGTAGCGCCAGCTTTTGGCGATAGCTACATGCCCGCCGTACAAGGCAAAAGCTTTGGTGCATCGCAGCGCTTTATTGCCCAACCTGGGCATTTAGAAAACGCCATTATGGCAGTGCCCGGTGGGCAGTCGGGGCATCCGCTATCCGCGTTTTATCGTGCAGGCTTTAGTGACTACATTGAAGGTAAGCACACGCCTTTATTGCCACAAACGCTAATACATCAAATAGTGATAGAGCCAGCACGATGAACTAAATTACAGTTAATCACGTTCTATATAATCATTAATAAATCAACAGAGAACTAAAATGAAAAAAATACTACCCGCATTAATAACAGGCTTATTACTTAGCAGTGCAACACATGCAGATGAAAATCCGGTAACGGCAGAAAAACTAAGCGACAGTGTGTATGTACTGTTTGGCCAAGGCGGTAACATTGCCGCAAGTGTAGGGGAAGATGGCATTTACATTATTGATGATCAATTTGCTAAGCTTTCAAACGACATTAAAAAAACCATTAGTGACTTAAAACCCGGTAGTGCAGAGTTTGTAATTAATACGCATCATCATGGCGACCACACTGGCGGCAACGAAAACTTTGCCAAAGCCGGTGCGCATGTCATTGCGCACGACAACGTACATAAGCGATTAGAAGAAAAACACGGTGCAAACTCAGATTATTTGCCACGCATTAGCTTTGGCCACGATTTAAAGCTGCATTTTAACAACGAACATGCCCATGTAGTGCACTACGCCCATGCACATACCGACGGTGATTCGGTGATATTTTTTAATAACGATAACATAGTGCACATGGGCGATATTTACTTTAACTTTGGCAGTTTACCGTTTGTTGATGTAGATAGCGGCGGCAGTGTTGATGGAATATTAGCAGCCGTAAATGACGTTATTAAGCAAATAGACGAGCGCACCATAGTGATACCCGGGCATGGGCCGGTAAGTGACCGTTCAGGGCTGGTAACGTATGCTAAACTTGTTAAAAAAGCCAAAGATTTAATGCTAAAAGCAATGCAAAATAACGCAAGCTTAGAGCAAGTAATTAAAGCCGATCCATTGGCAGAGCTTGGCCTTGAATACGCAGGCTGGTTGCCAAAAGAGAAAGTGACTACACTTTTTTATCGCAGCTTAAAGTAGTACGCGTAACGTAAAAAACATGATACAAAGCTGAGTGTACTTTAGCGTACATTCGGCTTTTATTTTATTATGCCCAAAGGAGTTGTGTATGTCGGCAGAAAAAACCCACCTAGAAATTTGTAACTTAACAAAAGAGCAGTATCCGCAAATTAAAACTTTGATGGATCAGGCTTATCCCGATTTAGGTGGCGCGTGGCCAAGCCATACTATTTTTAGATTGATAGATCAGTTCCCTGAAGGGCAAATAGGTATTGTAGATGATGGCGTGCTGGTGGGCTTAGCACTAAGCGTGCAAGTAGACTACGCGCGTTTTTCAAATCCTCACACTTACGAAGACATAGCCGATGGGCACGACCGTGTATTTAGTGACTCCGACGGCGATGCGCTATACGGTTTAGATGTAGCAATTAGCGAAACCCACCGAGGCATGCGCTTAGGGCGCAGATTATACGATGCCCGTAAAGAGTTGTGCCGCCAATATAACTTGCGCGCTATTTTAGCCGGTGGCCGTATTCCGCGTTATTACAATCACAGCAGTGAAATGACGCCAATGGAATACATTGAAAAGGTTGACCAAAAAGAGCTTTACGACCCAATTTTAAGTTTTCAGCTTTCTAACGACTTTCAGGTAAAACGGTTACTTAAAAAGTACCTGCCGGAGGATCAAGAGTCTGTAGGTTACGCCACCTTGCTTGAGTGGAATAACATAATGTACGAGCCAACCGACACCGTGCTCGAATCAACTAAATCGATAGTGCGTATAGGTGCGGTGCAATGGCAAATGCGCTGTGTAGAGTCGGTTGACGAAATGCTAAAGCAGGTAGAATACTTTGTAGATACGGTATCTGACTACAAAAGCGACTTTATATTATTTCCGGAATTTTTTAACGCGCCACTTATGGGTTTAGGCGATCAGAATAATCAAACCGAAGCTATCCGCTATTTAGCAGAATATACAGAGACGTTTAAAAACGCGATGTCGCGTATGGCAATAGAATATAACGCCAATATTATTACCGGCTCTATGCCACTTGCCGAAGACGATAAAATTTATAACGTAAGTTACTTATGCCACCGTAGCGGTAAAATAGACGAGCAGCGAAAAATACACATAACCCCGCATGAACAAAATGATTGGGTGATTCAAGGCGGCGACAAAATTGCCGTGTTTGATACCGATGCTGGGCGTGTAGGTATTCAAATTTGTTACGATGTAGAGTTCCCAGAGCTTTCGCGTATATTAGCCAAGCAGGGGCTTGATATACTGTTTGTGCCGTTTTGGACCGATACTAAAAATAGTTATTTACGGGTTCGTCACTGTGCGCAAGCGCGCGCAATCGAAAACGAATGTTATGTGGTTATTGCAGGCTCAGTGGGTAACTTACCTGAGGTAGAAAGCCTAGACGTACAGTACTCGCAATCGGCAGTATTGACCCCGTCTGACTTTTCTTTTCCGCACGATGCAACATTAAATGAAGCCACACCTAATACTGAAATGTTACTATTTAGCGACCTTGATATGGATAAGCTAAAAATTCTTCATAGCGAAGGTACGGTGCGCAATTTAAAAGATCGCCGCGAAGATTTATACGACGTAATTTTGAAAAAGAGAGATGTTTAATGGCATGGGTTTATTTAGTCATTGCCGGCTTGCTTGAAATAGGCTGGCCAATTGGTTTAAAAATTTCACAAAACCCCGACACACGCTGGCAGGGTATAGTAATGGCAATTGCATTTTTAACAGCCAGTGGTTTTATGTTGTGGCTTGCACAAAAGCAAATATCAATGGGGACGTCCTACGCCGTATGGACCGGAATAGGTGCTGCGGGTACGTTTTTAGTGGGTATATTACTTTACGGTGATGCAGCCACGTTTGGCCGTATTGCTGGTGTACTCATGATTATTTGCGGTGTGATAACGCTAAAAATTAGCTCTTAAAAAGAGCGCTTAATACTCGCTTTAAACGTTATTAGCAGCCTATAGTAGCGCAGGTTTAAAAGCCTGCGCTTTTTTATGTTCTCAATTTGGCAGCATTACTAAAATAGCGGCAATGGCTATAAGTATTAAGCCCGCAGTATCTTGCTTTTTAAGTGGCTGTTTGAGCCAAAGTACAGCAATTAGTATGGTAAAAAATACCTCCACCTGACCAAGCGTTTTAACATACGCTACGTGCTGTAAACTCATCGCGCTAAACCAGCCAATAGAGCCTACACAGCTAAAAGTACTAATTGCGGCAGTGGTGCCTTTATATTGCCAAAGTTTGCCAATAGTGCGTGGCTCTTTTAGTAATAAATAGCCAAGTAATATAAGCGTTTGTAGGCTTATTACAAACAGTAAAACCCATGCAGCTGAGTGTGGAAACAATAACCCTGAATTTAAGCTCGCTTCACGCACCCACAGCGATGTAAGGGCAAAGCTGGTACCACAGGCAAGGCCAAGTAACGCTGTTTTAGCATCAAAGTGTTTTACGCTGGTTATACCGCTAAGTAAAAGCACCGCAATAGCACCTAAAAATACACCCAGCCAACCAAGAAGGCTAAGCGCAGAGCCAAAAAATAATACCCCTAAAATAGCCGCTACTAACGCCTCACTTTTAGCAAGCCCTGCACCTATGGCGTAATTATTCATTTTAAACAGCTTTACCATTAAGCCGGTGGCGAGTATTTGCATAACACTTGCGCCAATAATAAACCCCCAAAAGGCATTATTAAAGGTAGGCATGGCTGTGTCTTTATATTGATAAAGACCATACAAATACACTGCAGCAATAGGGCCGGCTAAAATAAAGCGCGAGAGGGTTACGCCAGCCACACTTGCATGTGCGCTTAATTTACTTTGTAGGGCATTTCGCCATGCTTGCATAAAGGCGGCAAAAAAAGTGAAAAAGATCCAGGTCATAGGGGTCGTCGGTAAAAAATAAGGTCTATAAGTTAACAATCTTTAGTTATTAATGCGATGCATTAAGGGTGATAGTGAATATTCATCACCTGCGACATTATGCCGCACTGCTTTATAGGTAAACTTAGCTATAGTAAGTATGATGTTATTGTTTAGCCGCCTGCGTATGTCATAAAACGTGTTGGCGGCTTTTTTGTGTATGTGTGTTATATGTATTGGTTAAATAACTAGGTTTTAAAATAAGAGAATAAATTATGACAACATTAGTAGTATGCGCATTACTTGCTGTATTAATGCCTTATTTTGCAAAAATACCAGTGGCCATTGCAATGGCAAAGCTTGGCCAATACGACAATAAACACCCGCGTTCTCAACAAGCAAAATTAACGGGCTTTGGTGAGCGTGCGCTCGCTGCTCATCAAAATTGTTTTGAATCACTTGCAGTGTTTGCCGTTGCTATTGCGGTGGTACTGGGAACTAACTCGGTAAATGCAGTAACCGAAACCTTAGCGGTTACTCATATAGTTTCGCGTACTTTGTATTGCATTTTTTATTGGTTGAACTTAGATATTATACGTTCGCTTGTATGGTTTATTGGCTTAGGCACTGCCATTGCCATGATTGTAGTGAGTATTTAATTTTATTGTTAAAACCACAAAGCAAGCGGCCTAAAAGGGCGCTTGCTTTGTGCTCTTGCATCACTCATTAGCTTTAATGCGATACTTTAATTCGCTCTATTAAGTCGGTATTAGCAACCTCGCTGTTTATAGCAAAATCGAGCTGTACAAGTACATCATTAAAGCCTGCCTCAGAGATTTTATACTCCCATTTTGCCAGCGCTTCTTTAGCTGATTTATCAAAAACGTCTGACGGCTTAGATTGAATGACACTAATGTTTTTTGTTCTGCCATTGGCGGCTATATCGTACTTTAATACAACCGAGCCGCTAATGCCTTGCTTAGCGGCTTGGGCTGGGTAGACAGGTTCAATGCGTATTGTTGGTGAAATATGATCCTCTTTCGTTATTTCAGTTTGGTGCTGTTTTGCTATGGCTAAACCGCTAAGCATGCTTGTTGCTATTAGTAGTAAGCCAACTTTGGCAAGGCGAGAGTGGCTGCCACTGTGCTTTATATTGGTAAGTCGTTGTAACATGGTTTTTTTATCTCCGTAGTGTGAATAAGCCATTAGGCCTGCGGGCGTTGCTGCCGCGCAGTTAACTAAGGCTTTGCTGTATAAAATGTGTTGCTGTATGGTTTTATTGGCAAGTACCCGCTGATCACAAGTTAGCTCCTGCAAGCGTCTAAAGCTTGCGTAAGCCATCCAAGCGAGCGGGTTAAACCATATTAAAATAGTAGTCAGTAACAGCAGGGCATTTATTAGGTTATCTTTGCGTTTTATGTGCACAGCCTCATGCTCTAAAATAAGTGCCAAAGTGGCTTTATCAAACTGGGTTTTGTAATTACTAGGCAGTATGAGCTTACTTTGTAAAATACCCACCACCATTGGCGATGCAATATGATTACTGGTATAGGTTTTAATGTGTGAGGTTAGAGTGTGTTCGCTATTAATTAAATAATTGAGCTGCAGATTTTTTATAAAGCGAATATGCACAACAAACGCTATGCTAAACAGCGCTAGGCTAACCACTACATAAAGCACGGCCCAATTTAGGCCTAAGTTATTAATAAGGGGCTGGTTAGGCGTTATTAAATAATGGCTAATGGCGCTATTTTGTAGTGGCTTAATGTTACTTGGTAAATTTGCAACCAGTAACGACACGGGGATTAGGCATACTAATTTATACACAAAGCTTGGGCCAAGCAGCTTTAAACTAAAACGCTCACATATAATAAACCCGCCAAGCATTATGCTGAGTAATAATTGCTGCTCTAGTAACCAGTTAAACAGGGTTTGAATATCCATAGCCACTCCTTACTTTTGGTTTTTTTCCCAGTCATCAATGACCTTTTTTAGCTCGTTTATATCTTGCTGCGAAAGCTGCTCTGATTTAGCAAACCCGCTTACCAGCGGCGCTATACGGCCACTAAAAAAACGCTCAATAAAGTTTTTGCTTTCTTTTAATGTGTAGTCGGCGCGCTCCATACAAGGGGTATAAATATATTGGCGGCCGTCTTTTTCAAAGGTCAGTGCGCCTTTTTTAACTAATCGACCCAGTAGGGTTTTAATGGTTTTTTCGTGCCATTGTTTGTCATCGCTTAAGCGCTCAATAATTTGGCTGGCGGTTGCTGGGTAATTAATCCAAAGCGCATCAAGCACGTCGAATTCTGCTTTTGATAATTCAATCATTTCATTGCCTACAAGTGTAATCTTTAAATTAAGACTACACCTGTAATCTATTTTTGCAAGGTTATTTTTTAACTTTTTATGGTGTAATTAAGTGACTTGGTATTAGATTTTTGAAATATCTGTTTTATTAATTTGTATATAGTGGTTTTCAGGTAGGTTTAGTCTTGAAAGAGCAAGTTCGCTAAATTGTGCCCGATATAAATCAATTACTTTAAAGCCGCAGTACTGCGCCATTTTACGTATTTGTCTGTTAAGCCCTTGCTTTAAAATAATACTAAACTGGTTGTCAGCTATTTTTGTTACTTCACACGGTAAGGTTACTTGTTTATCTACGGGGATTCCTGCGGCCATTTTTTCGCAAAACGCGTTATTAATAGGTTTATCTACCGTGACTAAATAACGTTTGGGCTGGTGGAAGTCAGGGTGAATAAGTTGATTACAAAAATCTCCGTCGTTGGTCAAAATAAGTAAGCCCCGAGAGTCTTTATCTAATCGGCCAATGGGGTAAACCCGAGTGAGGGTAGGTAAATGGTGAATAAGGCTCGTAGGGTCACTTTCATTTAATTTGCAGTCAATACCTATAGGCTTATGGTACGCAAAATAAACCAAATCGGCAGCTCCTTTAACTGCTTGGCCATTAACTATTACGTCGTCTTGCTCATTAACGTGATCAATATGATTAGCAGGGCGATTATTTACCGTTACTCTCCCTTCATCTATTAAGCGCGATGCTTGTTTTCGTGAGCACACACCAGCGTGAGCAATGTATTTAGCGAGTCGAATTTTATTGCTCATAAGCTTAAAAGGCAGTGATGTAATAATTTGATCGCGATTATAGCAAAGGTGCGTATCTATAAAGTTACTTTTTATTAAAAGGCGATTGTTATGGGTATGAAATTTTCTGAGTTAAAAAAGCACGAACCATTACAAAAAGTGGTCGCGCACTCCCTTGAAATGGCGCTCTATCAGGTGTCTGTCATTATAAATAACGTAGAGTATTACGTTACTGAAGAAAATGGCGAGTTTGTTAAAGCGCTCAGCCCGCTGCATATTCAAAAACGTTTTGAAAAAATAGCCTACGCCGAAATGGTACTGCGACATACTAGCGCTTACGATGAAATGTGCGGCCAACCCGAAAAAACAAGCAGCAATTTGCTAGAAGTACCTTATGGAAAAAATAACCTTTTTTAATTAAGTTTGTTTGCTAGTATCTGCTTCTTTAAGGGCGGTACATGTATCAATTAAAAGCAGATAATACCGATGCGTTAAACTCAGCGCTTCGCACTAAAATAGTTGAATTTAACGCGCAGCACTTTGATGCGCAAAGAGTGCTATTAGGCTATAAATTTGTTGATGAGCAAGGTGAGCTTGTTGCAGGTATTAGTGGGTGTGTGTTTGGAAATTGGCTGATGATTAGTTGGCTTTGGTGTAGCGATGTAGCGCGAGGTCAAGGGCTTGCAGATAAGTTACTAACGGCACTTGAACAATCAGCTGCTAAACTAGGTGCAACGACCGCTCAGCTCGATACACTCGATTTTCAGGCCAAGCCTTTTTATGAAAAGCGCGGATACTTGGTTAAGTATCAGCTTAACAACTATCCGCGATCTGGTACGCGTTACTTTATGGAAAAAACGCTTTAATTTAGTAGCTTAATGTTATTTCTCTTTTAGTGGCTCACCATCAAAGCTCAGGCCTAAAAATGGAGTCGCTTCTGGCGCTAACATAAACGTGCGAATGTTCATGTGATCATCGCCTTTAGGGTTTTGTAGTACGTCTTCGCGGTAAAACTTACCAAAGCAATCCAATGTATTTTGCTTGCTTAAATCGTTTAATTTAGCAAACGCAAAAATTTTACACGAGCCATTGTTCTCGCTTGCAGAGCTAAGTAAGCCGTGGTTATTAAATCCACACGCGGTAAAATCGTAATTAGCTTCTATTACCGCCATGGTATCGCTAAATTGTATGCTTTTAGGGTTGTCTGCAAGTTGCTGTAAAAAATCGTTTAATAACATGTTTGTCCTTTTCTAACAGAAGATTCAAAGAGAAAAATTAATAGTCGTTGCTTGTAAGCTCTGCGCTTAAAAGCTTTCCGTCATAAATATAAAAATAGCCATCCCAGTGTTGAGAAGTAAATTCTGCTGAGTCAAAGAACTCGTCGTAATCGCCTAACTTAGCAAGGCTTGCAACGGGGTCGTTGTATTTTACACCTGATAAGTTCCACTGTGTACTTTGGTTAATATAGCCAGCTAATGCAGCGAGCTTAATTTTAGCGGTTGAAAAGGGCTCCAGAAGCTTTAATTTAGAAATGTAGCCGTTGCCTTCATATATAAACTCATAACAAGGAGTAATGATTATATTGTCATGATTTTCATTAACTACTTTAAGCGTTTTACTATTTTTGTGTTTTTTTAAGTATTCATCGGCCAATATTGTGCCGTTATAGCATTGAGTGTTGCTCTTTATATGTTCAACTAATTCACCGTGCGATATACCAACAACTCTTTGCTCTGACTTGTTAATGGATACTTTATAAGATGCGGTTTCCACTTCATCAAAACTGTTTTTTAATTTATTAATTGCTGGTTGGGTTAAATCTGTATCTAAGAAAATAGCCTGATCTGTACCGGTGCTTATTTGTAATTTTTCATTTGCCAAAGAAAGCTCATTATTTATCACCATAGGTAGTAGCGTTTCATGGAACTGATAACCTATAAATACATTGTTTTTAAAGTGAAAAGCATGATTTCTTCCATATACAAGTATTGCGTTATTGCTATCGCTTAGCGATAAACTAGCAAGTCCGAGAGACGTTAATACCTGCTCATAGCTACTGCCAAATTGGAGTCCAAAAAAGTTAGTGGGGGTGATGAGGGGGTTGTTAAATTGAGTAAACTTAGAGGAACTGTTTATGTCTAAAGTGACATCAATTGCATTCCCCTCAATGGTATTTGAGAAGCTGTGCTTGTGCATTCCAGAAATAAATAGCTCGCTAGTCATAGCGACTTGTTGATTGCAGTTTTTTGAAGGGGTGAGCTTAATAAGGTAATGTAATTTTTTTTGGGCTCTGCTTATTGTAGGAGTTTCAGCAGAGTGGCTGCTATTTGTAGTAAAGCGTTCCTCTACATATAGTTGCTCATGCTGTTGATTGTACTGTTCGCTATACTTATTCAGCGCTTTTTTTCTAAGGTTTTGTCTTTTTCTTTGATGATTATCTAAATCTCTCAGTGTAGCGCTAAGGCTTATTTCTATTTCGGGTGAAATAGCCTCACAACTTTTGTCTTTTACAAAATAATTTGTTGCCTGAGCAGTACATTGCCAAAAACAAAGTAGTGTAAATAGTAGAGTACGCATAAACTTCCTTTTATTATTTTTTGTTTATTTAGCACTCAACTCTAACTCATCTGTTTGTTGATTTATATTAAATTTATATCTAGATAAAAAGTTCATTCCTAACAAACCTTGGCCGCGGGTGTTTTCAATACTGAGCACTTCAAAACCGTAAATAGTTTGCACCCCTACTTTAAACGACTCAATTTGGTAGCGTTTTACTCTAATTTGCCCATTCGCCGTGTTTACGGTTACATCGCCTAAATACAGTGGTCTGGGTGAAAGTTGGTTAAGCACGTCACTCGAAAGAGAAGTAATACTTGCGCCGGTATCTATCATTAGCTCTGTTTTAATTGAGCTATTTAGCTCGGTGCTAATTAAGTAATGTGCGCCGTAGGGGGTAAGCGCAATAAAGTCATCTTGCGATTGAGCTTTCTCTATCATTGCGTATAAGGCAGTTACTTCGGCTTGTAGTGGGTGGTTTGATGGCATGCGCTCAATAGTTGTTAAGGCGCTAATAAAGTCCTCTAGTTGATAATAAGCATGCGCGAGTGCGTATAAAAAATGGCTATTGTCGTTTTGATAGTCCAGCCAAATTTGAGTTTGTTCACTAATTGTTTGCCAATTTTGCTGCTCACTCAAACTATGCAGTTCGTTAGTCGTTAAATGCACAAGGCGCCTATCTACAGGGCCTTGTTGGTGCTTGTTTAATAATGGGTAGAGCTCAAATAGCGCAATAATTGCGTTTTGCCGTTGCCCGCTTTTTACTAGGTAATCAACGTGTAAAGTGAGTAATTCGGTATTGTAAGGGTCTTTATTTAAAAGTGCATTTAACAATGACTCGCTAAGCGGTAGGTTTGTGTTTAGCCATTGCTTTAGTTGTGCTACCCACGAAGCGTATAAAGTATGTGCTTTTTTTGGAGCGCTTAGATTTAGTTGCTGATACGTATTTAGAGCATCATCAAATTTGTGTTGTGTAAATTGCTGTTGAGCTTGGCTGAGCAGGTTACTTTTTGGCGCTTTGATGCTCTTGCCGCTGTGGATTTTTTGTGTGCCAACTACAGGCTGTTTTTGTGGCCACAATAAGTAAGCGTTTAGGCTAAGCGAGCCTATTAATAGCAAGGTAATTAGCTTGGTATAATGGCTCATTGCAACCTCTTCGTTCTATTTAGGCTATTTGATAAAGTGCGCTAAGGCATGAATATTCGCAATTTCAACATCGGCAAGGCCTTTGTAGTGATAAGCCGCACCTTGGTCGTTTAACCAAACCGATTGGCAGCCTGCATTATTAGCGCCTTGTACGTCGGTATCTAGGCTATCGCCAATGTGTAAAATTTCACTTTTAGCCACGTTTAAGTGCGCGGCAGCTTTATCAAACAGTGTACCGTGGGGCTTGGCTTTACCGTGCATACCAGCTTGCAATACTAGCGCAAATTTATCGCGTAAGTTAAAGCGCTCAATTTCAACATTGCCATTGGTTATTGCAACCAGCGTAAAGTGCTGGGCTAAGTTATCTAGCAGCTTTAGTACGTCGTCGGTTACCACTATTTTACTGCGCGCATCGGCAAAAGCGTTATAGGCAGCATCGGCATGATGCTCTACCTCTTGCTCATTTAAATCTAGCTTTGAAAGGGCTAAGCGAAGCGTATGTTGGCGCCATTTAGTTACATTATCAGCAAGCTCTGGTAACTGTAATACAGCCTCGTTGCGGCATTGTTGCCAGTATTTTGGGCCTTGTTGTAAGTAGCTGGGTAGCGCGTTTAAATAATCTTGCTGGGCTTTAACCGCGGCTTTTATTATAGGGTGGTTGTTATACAGGGTGTCGTCTAAATCAAAGCTCATAACTGAAAAAGGGCGAGGAGCACGATTAAATCGGATCATAATTACATTCCTAATCGGTTTGTTTTTTAGCACGCGGATGAGTGTTGTCGTACACTTTTGCTAAATGCTGAAAATCTAAATGCGTATATACTTGCGTAGCCGATAAACTACTGTGCCCTAATAATTCTTGCACAGCGCGTAAATCGCCAGATGATTCTAAAATATGAGAGGCAAACGAGTGGCGAAGTTTATGCGGGTGCACTTGTGAGCTAATGCCTTGTTTTATTCCCCACTCTTGCATGCGTAAGCGAACTTGGCGAACCGAAATACGATTTTTTTTACTGCTTAAAAACACCGCCATTTCGTCAGGCTTTGCAAATTGCCCCCGTATGTTGAGCCAATTTTTTAACGCTGTGAGCGCTTTGCGACCCACGGGAATGAGGCGCTCTTTGTTACCTTTACCTTTGACTAATATTTCGCCGCTTGCAGCGTTTATATCTAGTAAGTTAGTGCCAACTAACTCGCTAATACGCAGCCCAGATGAATACATAAGCTCCATCATAGCTTTGTCTCGTATGGCTAATGGGTTGTCATCGTTAATCTCTAATAGGCTTGCCATCTGATCTACATCGAGATTTTTAGGTAAAGGCTTAGAAAATTTAGGCCCTTTAATGCCTTGTGCTGGGTTATGATAATGCGCGTGCTGAGCAATGTTTTTGGCTTTTAAAAATTTATACAAACTACGAATGCAGCTTAATTTTAAACTAATGGTGCGTCCGCTTAATTGCTTTGAACGAAGCGCCATGCTGTAGCGGCGAATATGCTCGCCTTGTACGCCAAACCAGTCATCACATAATTTACTAAAATACAGGGCGGCAAAGTTTAGTTGGCTAACATACTGATTTACAGTGTGCTCTGAGTACTGTCTTTCGTACTTTAAATAGTCACTAAATAAATGAATGGGTGTACGCCAATGCTCACTTAATTGCTCAGTGTTAGGCGTCTCGTCGCTCATGCCAATTCCAACAGCCTAAGTTGCAATGCATGAACAAAATCAAGCACGAATAGGTTATCTTGTGCGGGTTCAAAATGGTTTTCATCATGGCTGCCAAAGGCCAATATAGCGACGGGTTTTTCAGCGCAACCAATAAGATAAATAGCAGATGATTGCGTGTTTTCGCAAAATAATAGCTCACGCTCTTGTTGATTAACGCGTCCTAAGTAGTGCCCAAATTGGCTAAGGCGGTGCTCAATAAGCCCATCTAAAGTGTTGTTGTATTTAACCAACCTACACTCGCTAATGTGTGGGCTGGTACAAATAATATTGCGCAAATTTGCGGCAAGCGTATTAAAGTCGTAGTTTGTCCACAGTTGGCGGTGGCATTGGCTAAACAAGCGATACACTAGCTCATTTTGCGTAGCGTGTTCGCTCATACTGTGTATTTGATTTTTTAACTGAGTATTGTGCTCGCGCAATTGGCGCTGTTGTATGTGCACAAGCGAGGTGGCGCCTTGCGTTTTGTGATGTAACTCAAGTTGTGCAAGCAGCTCTGGCTGCTCTATTAAAAAATCAGGGTGGCGCGCTAAATACTCAGCGACTTGCTCTTTTGTTAGCTCGCTCATAAGGCAACTTGCCCATCAAATACATGCTCGGCTGGGCCGGTCATGCGGACAGGGTGGCCTTCGCCGCTCCAACGTACTTGTAATGTGCCGCCGGGTAAATCAACTTGTACCGTGGTGTTAAGTTTGCTTTGAATGTGGCCAATTACCATTGCTGCGCAGGCACCCGTGCCACACGCTAGGGTTTCACTAACGCCGCGTTCCCACACTCTAAGTTTAATATGATCTTGCGAGACCACCTGCATAAAGCCAATATTGGCACGATTTGGAAAACGTTCGTGGTTTTCAAGCAGCGGGCCAAGCACCTCAACTTGTGCGGTAGCTATATCGTCAACTTCTAACACGCAATGCGGATTACCCATAGACACAGCGCCACTAAATACAGTGTGCTCTTGAGCTCTTATTATATAAGTAAGTTCTCGCTTGCTGGCTTTAAGCGGGATTTTAGCAGGCTCAAAATTAGGATGGCCCATGTTTACCGTCACTTGGCCGTCTTTTTCTATATATAGCGTGAGGTTGCCCGACTTAGTCGAGACACTAATTTTGTGCTTGTTAGTTAAGCCTTTCATGCGCACAAAGCGGGCAAAACAGCGTGCGCCATTTCCGCATTGTTCTACTTCATTGCCATCGGCATTAAATATACGGTAATGGAAGTCGAGATCAGGGGAGTAAGGGGCTTCAACCATAAGTAATTGGTCAAAGCCAATACCAAAGTGGCGATCAGCCAGTTTTTTGATTTGATCGCGAGACAAAAATACATTTTGTGTAATGTTATCAATTACAACAAAGTCGTTGCCTAAGCCGTGCATTTTGGAAAAATTAACTAACATAGCGCTCTAATTCGGGTTTGCTCTGCGCTAATCATGCCACAGAGCAGCGCCTTAACAAAAACGTTTATGGTAAAATTTTCTCACCTTGATAAAGGCTCTCGATGGTTTCGCGTTGGCGAATAAGGTGGTGTTGCTCACCATCTACCATTATTTCGGCCACGCGTGGGCGAGAGTTGTAGTTTGAACTCATTGTAAAACCATAGGCACCAGCACTTCGCTGCGCCAATAAGTCGCCTTGTTTAAGGGCTAGCTCGCGGTCTTTTCCTAAAAAGTCGCCGGTTTCGCACACTGGGCCCACAATATCAAAGTTATGTGTTGGTGTGTCGTCATCGCGCACCGATACAGGAATGATTTTTTGCCATGCCTGATAAAGCGAAGGGCGAAGCATGTCGTTCATACCCGCATCGACAATGGCAAAAAATTTATCCTGGTTTTGCTTAATAAACTCAACCTGCGTTACTAAAATTCCAGCATTAGCGGCTATAGCGCGTCCTGGCTCAAAAATAAGCTCAAGGTGTTTGTAATTGGCTAAGCGTTCGGTAACTTGCGCAGCATATTCACTTGGGTGAGGTGGCTGTTCATCATTGTAAGGAACGCCTAACCCGCCGCCAATATCTAAATGAGTAAGCTCAATACCATTTGCTTTAAGTTCATCTATTAATGCCATTAGCTTATCAAGCGCTTCTAAAAAAGGTTTAACCTCAGTTAATTGCGAGCCTATGTGGCAATCTACACCTGTTACTTTTAGACCTGGTAAAGACGCCGCATGCTGATAAACGCTCACAGCCGTTTGAATATCGATACCAAACTTGTTTTCTTTTAAACCAGTAGAAATATACGGGTGTGTTTTGGCATCTATATCAGGGTTTACACGAATAGAAATAGGGGCTTCTAAATTTAACTCGCACGCTACCTCAGAAATACGCTCAAGCTCAGAGGCCGATTCAACGTTAAAACATTTAATGCCTAACTTTAGTGCATAAGCAATTTCGTCGGCGGTTTTAGCCACACCTGAAAACACCACTTTACTGGCATCGCCGCCGGCTTTTATTACACGCGCCAGCTCACCTTTAGACACTATGTCAAACCCTGAGCCTAAACGCGCTAATATATTTAATACTGCAATATTAGAATTAGCTTTAACTGCGTAGCACACCAAGCTTTTATGATTTTTAGTGGCATTTGCAAAGGCTAAATAATGGCGCTCAAAAGTAGCACGCGAGTACACATAACACGGCGTACCATAGTGCTGAGCAATTGTGGCAATACTGACATCTTCGGCAAATAATTGATTGTTTTGATAGTTAAAATAATCCATTTATTGCTCCTGCACTTGCTCGGTGTTGGTTTTTTTTACGGGCGTTGGCTGTGCCGTATTAGGGGGTGTGTTTTGCTCAGCCTGTTGCTCTGGTAAATACAAAGGCCCGCTTTGGCCGCAGCCAGCTAATGCACTTAGCAGTAAAGTACTTATATATAGTCGTTTTAATTGTAAGGTATGTGTCGCTTTCATTAGATTAATACGGTTGCTGGCTTTATAATCGCAGAGTAACAGAATATCTAAAAAATGCAGCTATTCGCGGATGATTTTATTCCTGTTACACTAGCTGTATATAAACCGTACCCAATATTAGGCAGCTCGCCTGCAAAGGAAAATTACAATGACTGAACACGAATATCACCAATTAGCCGAAGCTCTTATGTTCACAATTGAAGAGCAAGTTGATGATTGCGAAGCAGATTTAGACTACGAATCGGCAGAGGGTATTTTAGAAATAATTTTCCCTGATAAAAGTAAAATTGTAATTAACAAACAAGCGCCTTTGCATCAAGTGTGGGTTGCGACTAAATTTAATGGCCACCATTTTGAAATGCGTGACGGCCAGTGGATTGATAACCGCTCTGGCGCAGAGTTTTGGGAGTTTATGAACCAAGCGTCTACTCGCCAAGCTGGCCAAGAAATTAAGTGGCAATCAAGCTTATGAGTTTAGAGTTTGCACAATACCCAGCGCAAGGTGAGCACAAAGCCACTGTTATTTGGTTACATGGTTTAGGCGACTCTGGCGATGGCTTTGCACCGGTTGCGCCGCAACTTAACTTACCTAGTGAGCTTGGTATACGATTTGTTTTTCCGCATGCGCCTATTCAACCGGTCACCATAAATGGTGGCATGGAAATGCGCTCGTGGTACGACATTAAATCTATAGAATTAGACAAACGTGCCGATGAACAAGGCGTGAGAGATTCAGCCGAAAAAGTGCAAGCCCTGATCAATCAAGAAATTGAAAATGGTATACCTGCCGATAAAATTATTTTGGCGGGCTTTTCGCAAGGGGGCGTGGTGTCTTTACATCTAGCGCCGCGATTTGAGCACAAACTTGCAGGTGTTATGGCGCTGTCTACTTATATGTGCGTGCCTGAAAAGCTAGCGCAAGAAGCAAAGCATACTGATTTAAATGTATTTATGGCTCATGGTAGCCAAGATAATGTAGTACCGCATAGCGCGGGTAGAAGTGCGTTTGAAGTATTAACAGCACATAACATGGATGTAAGCTGGCAAGAATACCCTATGGCTCATCAGGTTTGCGCAGAAGAACTGCAAGCTATTCGCCAATGGTTAATTGCCCGTTTAAGCTAATTTGGAGCCGCTGAGGTCAATATGAGTCAAAAAATAGTTATTAAAGCAAATGTAAAACGCGAACCACAAAATAGTGTACCTAATGTAAGCTACGAGTGGCATTGGCGTCGTATTGCGAGTGTTTCTATGTTGGTAGCAATGACCTCGGCAGCGGTTGTGTATGGCTTAACTAGCTCGGTAAATGCCGAGCAGGGCGAGCAACCTAATGAGCAATCGCCATATTTACATTTAAGCGACAACACAGCAGATAATGTTGAGCCCACGGTGAGTGTAAATGACGAGCAAGCGCGCCCAAATGAGCTTACAAATGATATAGCAGATGTTGCGCCAGCGGTGCTTGAGGATGAAAGCGTTAATAATACTACGTTAGCGCAAAGCAATAATGAGCAAACGGATATAGAACCAATTGCTAACGTTCAAAGCAATCAAATTTCTGTTATTGAGCAATCAGATACTGAACTCGCTGAGCCTATCGCTAATCAGCCGCTTACAAGCACGCAGTTAAGCGCATCACCCAATGAACAGTTCACAGATATTGAAAACGACGACGGCTCGCTAACTAGCAGTGAAGGTTTTTCATCTAATGCGCACATTGCCAGTGTTGCGTTAGGCGCACAAATTGATACAGGTAAAATTAGCCGTGCAGTGCTTACTCGCAAAGTAAGTAAGCGCGAGCCCACGAATGTATTTGCTGCAGATATCCGCTTAAATCAGTTTGAAGAGGCACTTTCGTTTTTTAGTGAGCTTAAAAACCTACAAGGCCAACAAGTAAAGCATGTATGGTCTTATGAGGGTGAAACCATGGCTGAGATTTCACTTAATGTTACCTCGCCGCGCTACAGAACGTACTCAACCAAAAATATTATGAATACACAAACAGGCCATTGGCGTGTAGATGTTGTTGATGAGCAAGGTAATTTAATTGCTCAAAAAGAATTTAGAATTTTAGCTAATTAAGCTTGGCTATTAGCTGTAACTATTTGGATACCCCTATGACAGAAAAAACAAAGTTAGTACGCATTGCAACCCGTAAAAGTGCTTTAGCGCTTTGGCAGGCTGAATTTGTAAAAGCACAGCTTGAGCATTTTCATGCTGATGTACGCGTAGAATTAGTCCCTATGTCTACTCAAGGGGATATTATTTTAGATACACCGCTTGCTAAAATTGGTGGTAAAGGCTTGTTTGTTAAAGAGCTTGAGCAAGCAATGTTAGATGGCCGCGCGGATATTGCTGTGCATTCAATGAAAGATGTACCCGTAGAATTTCCAGAAGGCTTAGCACTGCACACAATTTGTGAGCGTGAAGACCCGCGCGATGCGTTTGTATCAAATAACTTTGCCAATTTAAGCGAATTACCACAAGGCGCTGTAGTCGGTACTTCTAGCCTTCGTCGTCAGTGCCAAATTAGAGCTTTGCGCCCTGATTTAGTCATTAAAGACTTACGTGGTAATGTTAATACCCGTTTAGCTAAGCTAGATGATGGCCAGTACGATGCGATTATTTTAGCCGCAGCCGGACTGCTACGTTTAAAAATGGACGAGCGTATTGCTGATTATATCGAGCCTGAGGTATCTCTACCTGCTAACGGCCAAGGTGCTGTCGGCATTGAATGTCGCATTGATGATGAAGTAACAAAAGCCTTATTGGCCCCACTTGAGCATACCCAAACACGCATTCGTGTAAATGCAGAGCGTGCTATGAATCGTCATTTAGAAGGTGGCTGCCAAGTACCAATTGGTGCCTACGCATTAGTTGATGGCGAGCAAGTGCATTTACGCGGCTTAGTGGGTGCGGTAGATGGTAGTGAAATTTTACATGACGAAGTAACCGGTCATATAAATGATGCAGAAGCTATCGGTGTGCAGCTTGCTAAAAAATTATTAGCGCAAGGCGCCGACAAAATATTAGCAGAAGTATATAGAGACGCATAAATGACACATATCCTGATAACTCGGCCCGAAGGAAAAGGCGCAGCCCTTGCTCAGCAACTTGAGCAAGCGGGTTATCAGGCGTCATTATTTCCTGTTTTAAAAATATCCTACCTTACGCCTTCTACTACCGAGCTAAGCCCGCTAATTAATGCCGATAAAATTATTTTTATCTCTCAAGATGCCGTTACTGCCCTTGCGCAATTAAAGCCAACAATAAATACCAAAGCGCAATTTTACGCAGTAGGGCAGCAAACTGCAGATACTATTTACGCGTTATTTGGCGTGCGCGCAGCAGTGCCTAAACTACATGATTCTGAAGGGTTATTGGCGCTAAACTCGTTAGCTGAGGTTGATGGTAGCAATATTGTATTAGTAAAAGGCCAAGCGGGGCGTCCTGATATTGCCAAAACCTTAAAGGCGCGTGGGGCATTTTTAAATAACTGTGTGGTATACAAGCGCGAGCCAATAAGCGCTGAAAAAACCAACTGGACAGACCACTGGCAAAGCCTGAAAGTACAAGGTATAGTCATAACCAGTAATGCAGCAGTTGATGCAATATTTAATAACCTGACTGAACAACAGTTACAGTGGTTACAACAGTGCCGATTTTATGTTGCTAGCGAGCGTATAGCCGCTTATTTACAACAGCAACAGGTAAGCTCGGCTAATATACACATTGCCGCAGGGGCAAGCGATACCGCTATGTTTTCCTGCATAAAACAGCAAGGTAGCAAGATGAGCGAACAGTCAAAGCCAGTAACGGCAGATAACACACCAACCACTAAGGCAGCGGCCTCTGCACAAAAAAAAGAGGCAGCTAAAGCACACAGTAAACCACATAAAGATAAGCAAAAAATAAGTAAATTAGCGGTATTAGCGCTGATCATTTCGCTTATTGTTGCCTGTGGTGTGGGGTATGAGTTTTACCAAAAACTCAATGCAGGTAAAGCCCAAAATGTAGCTGTTAATGAACTAAAAGAAGAAAACGCGTTATTGTCACAAGAGTTACAGGCGCTCAAGTCGGCGCAATCTAATCTTCAGCAAGCATTGTTCAATAGTGAGCAAAAAGTGGCAGCTGCGCTTAATGAAAGTGCAGAGAGTAACCAGCAACAATTAAAAGCAGCATTGCAACAAGCTCAGCAGCAAGGCGCTTCACTAAACCCGCAAGAAGTAACCAGCTTACAACGTATGGCTGAGTTTAAACTGTGGGCTGAAAAAGATTACCAAGGTGCCAGCGCTGTACTTAAACGCTTAGATGCCTTATTGAGTGAACACCCAGGTACTGTTGCAGTTCGCCAAGCAATAACACAAGACATTCAAACACTAGATAGCTTAAAACCTATCCCAACAGAAGCCATTTACTTAAAACTTAATAGTGTGTTATCAAACATAGATAAGCTTGCATTTAATGCCGTTAACATACCGCAAGAAGCAGCAGAAATTGAAAAAAATGCCTTGAGTGAAGATGTAAGCGATTGGCAGCAAAACCTAAGTAATAGCTGGAACAAGCTAGTTGATAGCTTTATTACTATTCGCCAGCACGAAGGGGTTGCTATAGAGCCACTGCTAACCGATCAGGAGCGCCACTTAATTAATCAACGTATTAAATTAAATGTGACGCAAGCTCAAGATGCATTAATGAGCAAACAAGCGAGCATTTATTTTAGTGCCATAAGTGAGGCAAAGCGTCTTGTTAATGAGTACTTTAAACAAGATGACGAGGCGACAAAAGTGGTTATAAATGCACTAACTAGCCTAGAAAAAGAGCCATTAAACTTTAACCCTGAAGTAAACCTACAAAGTACGCAGCAGGTTAAGGAGTGGGCGCAATGATAGGGCTTATAGTATTAATTGTTGCGATTGTTTTAGTATTAGCGATTACGCCATTTGTACTGGATGAAAAAGGCTATGTGCTGATCTCGTTTAACCACACCACGATTGAAGGCACGATTGTATCGTTTTGTATTATGGCGGTAATTAGTGCAACAATTTTGTTTTTAACTTACAAATTAGTGCGCTATTTATTGTCGATTTATCATAATACTAAACATGGTTTTTTTGCGCGTAGCGAAGAGCGAAAGCAAGCAGCTATAGAGCAAGCCTTATGGAGTGCGATAAACGATGATTACGAGCTTGTAGAGCAAACGTTATCAGGTAATAGTGTACCCAGTAAGTTTGAAGATATACGCTTAGCGTTATTAGCAAAAGCAGCGCTTGCTAATAACCAAACCGACAAAGCACTAGAGCGTTTATTTGAAATTAGCCCAGAGCAGCAACTTAACGTTGCTAAACTTTGGATAGCCAGTGGCGATAGCAGCGCAATAGAATCGCAAATGCGTGCTAACAGCGATTCAAAAAAAGCGACACCACTTGAGCTTAAGCTATACGCCGAAATACTTGTACAGCAACAGCACTTTAGTGCACTTGAAGACTTTTTACCGCGTTTACTTCGTAAAAAAGTCCTTAACGATGCGCAGTGGACGCAGCTGTTTAATGCCTATTTTAATGCACAAGCTAGCGATAAAATCACTGAAAAATATAAACAACTTCCTAAAAAGCTACAAGCTCATGCTAATACAGCTTACTTAATGCAAATGGCTAAAGTGGGTCAGTTAAGTGCGATTGAAAGTGACTTAATTAAAATGGTGAAGTACGACGAGCAACATGCTCAGCTGGCCAATATATTAAGTAACGCCACCTCGGCAGAGGCTGTAAAGCTTCAAAGTAGTATTCAAGAGCGCCTGAAAAAAGATGATGCAAACAACGCATTATTACTCTCGCTTGCGTGTTTAGCTAATGCTCAAGGCGATTATGAGTTAGCCGCAAAGGTTTTTGATAAAGCCTTGAATATCGAAAACAAAAAGCAATTTGCTCAGCAAGCAGCGCTTAGCTATAAAAATACCGCACAAGCCGATAAAGCACTCGTTTTGTATCAATAAAGGCTACACTTATACTTTTGCAGCTTTGATATTCGGGAGCATTGGGTTGAAACACTTTTTCATTGTCACTGTAAGTTTAGCGTGCGCTTACTTTTTTACCGGATATTTCAGTAATTTACTATTAGCGATAGATGGCTACGCAGTGGCTGTGTGGCCGCCTTCAGGGATTGCGCTTGCTGGCTTTTTAATTTGGGGCAGAAAGAGCTTACTAGGTATTGTTTTAGGGGCTTTTTTTACTAACCTCATTCATTTAGAAAGCGCCTCAGCGATATTTCAATTAAGTGTATTTATGCATGCTGCGGCTGTTACCTTTGCTGCTACTTTACAAGCATGGGTAGGTAGCCAGTTGGTCACTAAAGTGATTAAAGCACCACTCGACTTATCTTCTTTAAAGCACTGTATTCAAAGCCTCGTTGTTGCCGGCCCATTGTGCTGTGTTATAGCTGCAGGGGTAGGCACCAGCTTATTAATTTTTAATGGCGTTATTGTGTCTCAAGCCGGTTGGGATACGTTTATAGCGTGGTGGATAGGCGACAGTATTGGAGTGCTTGTTTTTACTCCGCTTATGCTAGCGGCATTTAACTATTCACAGGTAAATTATCGCCTACAAGTTATACTGCCCTCACTGTTAATTTATATGGTTATAAGTATTAGCTTTTATGGCGCGGCCAGTGTAAAAAAAGAAAAAAACATTCAAAAAGAAGAGCTGAAAATACTAGCCACTCAAGATGCTATCAACAATAAAATTAACGAAATAACAGCACACCTCGCCTTACTGGCGACCTTTTTTTCTAGTAGTGACGATGTGAGCTTTACTGAATTTAAGCAGTTTACTTCTAAGCAGCTTAGTTACAGCGAAGAAATTTTAGCATTTGAGTGGGTGCCCTACTTACCAAGTGAAAACCTAGCTCAGTATATAGAGGCTAATAACAACACAGAGCTGGCTAAATATAGCTTAAAAGAAAGAGCAAAAGATGGCAGTTGGCAGGCCGCACCCCCACGAGATTTTTACTACCCCGTACAATACGCACATCCTTTGTCGGGAAATGAAGACGTAATTGGCTTTGATCTTGCCTCAAATGAGGTAAGGCGATCTGCATTAATAAAAGCAAAAGTGTTAAATGAGTTGGTGATCAGTGAGCCAATAAATTTAGTACAAAACGAAGCTGAGCGCGGCGTGCTGTTTTTTCATCCGGTGTTTGGCAACAATATTACCGAAGACGATTTTAAAGGTTTTGTGGTAGCCGTTGTTAGTTTAGAAAGACTATCAAACGCGGTGTTATTTGATCAAAACAACGGCGTTGCAGTGAGCTTTACAGACACCACAACAGAGAATAATGCACAGCCTATTTTTATTGCCGATCATCAACAACTATTGCCGTTAAAAGACTATAAGTTATTGGTAGGTAAGCGGGTGTGGCAGGTGGAGCTGCATCAGCCAATGCAACGAGAGTCATGGTTAGTTTACTGGCTTGCACAAATAGCAGGCATGTTATTTGTTTGGCTGCTTATTACCTTTTTAATATCGGTAACGGGTACCAATATTCGTATACGTGAGCAGGTAGCAAAACAAACAAAAATTTTACGCTTAGAAAAGCAAAAGGCCGATGAAGCCAATGAAATAAAAAGCCAGTTTTTAGCAAATATGAGCCACGAAGTTCGCACGCCTATTAATGGTATTAAAGGGCTGCATTATTTAGCCCTACAGCAAAACGATTGGCAGCAAGCTCGCAGTTATATTGAACAAGCGGATGGGGCACTGGGCGTATTGCTAAGAGTATTAAATGATGTGCTCGATTTTTCTAAAATGGAAGCAGGCAAACTTGATTTAATTCAAGAGCCAATTGATGTAGGCACACTCAGTGAAGAAGTGGCCAATTTACTGCAGTTTGATATAGAAGCAAAGTCGCTAGAATTTAAGCTTGATTACGATAAATCAAGTAACTTGGTTATTAACACCGACCCAATACGCTTAAAACAAGTGTTGCTAAACCTAATCAATAATGCCATTAAGTTTACAGCCAAAGGCAGCATCACGCTTAAAGTGTGGCAATCTAAAAAAATGACTTACTTTAGCGTTAACGATACCGGTATTGGTATTAGTAAAGAGGCACAAAAACAGCTATTTAAACCGTTTGCACAAGCAGATAGCTCTACCTCGCGTCAATATGGCGGCACGGGCTTGGGTTTAAGTATATGCAAAAAGCTTGTAGAGTTGATGGGTGGAGAAATTGATTTAATAAGCCACGAAGGGCACGGTTCTACGTTTACCTTCAGCTTACCAATTTATTCGCCGCTACCAAAGGCTGAGCAAATAAAGCAACAATATGATGAGATAGATGTTAGTACGCTTTCTTTTGCAGATTATAAATTATTACTTGTTGAAGATAACCCATTAAATCAGCACGTCGCGAGCGCTATTTTAAAAACCAAAGGGTGCGTTGCTGATATTGCTAATGATGGTTTTGAGGCGATTGAAAAGCTGACAGAGCATACCTACGACATTGTGCTTATGGATATACAAATGCCAAAAATGGATGGCCTTGAAGCCACGCGAGTTATTCGTAATGAACTTGGTTTGTTTGACCTACCTATTATTGGCTTATCTGCTAATGCCCACGATGATGATGTTAAAAAAGCAGTTGCCAGCGGTATGGATAATTATATTACTAAACCCATTGAAGCAAATACCTTATTTAAAACACTCTGGCATCATTTAGCTCATCAAAATAAGTGAACAAAAACCTAATTTTGTTCACTTTTTGAGTAAAAAGCAGACATATGACCGCTAATATTTACTTTAACTGCTCTACACTTGAAAAATAACTGTACCTGCGTATCATGCGCGCAATTTTAACCTAACCGAGTCGCTATTATGATAAATAAAAAATTACCTCTGCTAGATATTCATCGTCATTTAGATGGCAATGTACGTGCGCAAACCATACTAGAGCTTGGTCGACAGTTTAATATTACGCTACCTGCTGATAACGTAGAGGCGCTTATCCCTCATGTGCAAGTTATTGATCCTGAGCCTGATTTAATGGCGTTTTTGCAAAAGCTCGACTGGGGTGTAACGGTACTGGGCGATTACGACGCCTGTAGACGCATTGCCGTTGAAAACATAGAAGACGCTCAAGCGCAGGGACTTGATTATGTAGAGCTTCGCTTTAGCCCGTATTATATGGCAAAAAGCCAAGGCTTACACACGCAAGGGGTGGTTGAGGCCGTGGTTGATGGTATTAAATCGGCTACTCAAGGCGCCAATATTAAAGCAAACTTAATTGGTATTATGTCGCGTACTTATGGTGTTAAAACCTGCCAGCAGGAGCTTGACGCATTACTTGCCTTTAAAAATGATTTAGTGGCGATTGATTTAGCCGGAGATGAAATTGGTTTTCCGGGAAAACTTTTTATCGAACAATTTAAGCAAGTAAGAGACGCTTATCTGGCCGCTACCATTCATGCCGGTGAAGCGCTGGGCGCAGCGAGTATTTGGCAAGCCATTAATGAATTAGGTGCAAGCCGTATAGGCCATGGGGTAAAAGCAATTGAAGACCCTAAACTAATGGACTACCTGCGCGATAACCGCATTGGTATTGAGTCGTGCTTAACCAGTAATATTCAAACCAGTACCGTAAACGATTTAGCTAAACACCCCCTTAAACAGTTTTTAGATCACGGTATTTTAGCGTGTATTAATACCGACGATCCGGCTGTAGAGGGCATTGAAATTGAGCATGAATATTTAGTGGCTGCGCCAAAGGCGGGTTTAACACAAGCCGATATGCATAAGGCGCAAGCTAATGCCTTAGAGATTGCATTTTTAAGCGACAGCGATAAAAGCGCATTAACTGCGCTTGCTGCAGCACGTTAAACACGCTTAATACAAAAAATGCCGCTTATTAGCGGCATTTTTTATGTTAGCTTACTTTTGTTTGGCAGCTCACGTAATTATCAAACAGTGCTTTTAATACATCGCTTCGGCCAATCAGCCCTATCACGGTATCACCCTCAACAACGGGGTAGTTTTTTGGCTTTCCTGTTTTCATTTGCTCTGCAAGCTCGATAATGTTGGTATCGGCATTAACGGTTACAACTTCGGTTTGCATAAGCTGCGAAACTTTTACAACGCCATCGCAAAAATAGCTGCTTCGCATTAATGGTTTTAACAGCTCTTGCTCAGATATAAAACCAACCAGCGATTTATTGTCATCAAATACTGGTGCACCTAATAAGTTAAACTTTTGCAGCTCACTAATGGCGGTGGTCATTTCGGTATTTGGGGTAATGTGTGGCAACTTACGTTGCATAAAATCTTTTACTTTTGTATTTAACATTTGGGTCTCTCCCGCTGATGTTCTATACAAAGTATGGTTTATAGATAGGAATTTAGGAAATTGTTTATACTGATTAAAGCAATAGGTTATACCAATTAATAGCTTTAATTTGATAGAAATAACAAAGGCGCCGTGGGGCGCCTTTGTATTATAAATAAAAATTTATTTTATAAACGCAAATGCGTCAGCGTACATGTTTTCGCGAACAGCGCCGTGAGCAATAAAGTCATCACGGACAATGCCTATCATGTCAAAGCGACCAGCCATATAAATGTCGTAAGGTTCTAACGATACAATATCTTGCATTACTGCTTTGTGTACAAACCCGGTGTGGCCTTGCCAATTAGCAGATGGATTTTCTACAACAGGAATAAATTTAAAGTGCTCGTTACTCTCTGCCCATGCTTGCATTTCGCTGTGAGCATACAATGCAGACTCTTCTTTAACACCCCAGTAAAATAATACCGGGCGGTCGCAGTTAATTTCAGCTAAGTGATCAGCCATTGATTTTGCATAAGAAAAACCAGTGCCGCCAGCCAATAAAATAATAGGGCGCTCGCATTGTAGACGTAGTTGCGATACACCAAGGCCAGCTTCTATATCTACCGGTGTATTATTTTGATGCGCATTACGCAAATGCTCAAGCGATTGCATTGCGTATGAATCGGCTTTAGATGCGCCAATATGAAGCTCTATTTCATCACATTGCGATGGACGACTTGCAATCGAAAATGCGCGCTTGTCTTTTTCGCCAAGTACAAGTTGCATGTATTGGCCAGCTTCAAACGTAACAGGTTGTTGAGGCTTTAAAATTACTTTATGAACAAATTCTGTAAGTGGGCTGATGGCAACAACTTCAGCTTTTAATGTTTGCATTTTTTACCTTTTAGCAGCGTTTACGCAGATATGCAGTTAAGTGGAGCAATATTAACATATCTGCGGGGTTATTTTATAGCCTGTTTATATTCACTAAGCGTGCTTAAAGTATATCGAGGCTTTGCCAAATTTCGTCAACACGATCTTTTGTCGCTTTATCCATGACAATTGGCTCGCCCCATTCGCGGTCGGTTTCACCTGGCCACTTATTTGTTGCATCCATGCCCATTTTTGAGCCAAGCCCAGATACCGGCGATGCAAAATCGAGGTAATCTATTGGCGTGTTTTCAATTAATGTGGTGTCGCGCGCAGGGTCCATACGGGTAGTGATGGCCCAAATAACATCGTTCCAGTCACGGGCATTTACATCATCATCGCAAACAATAACAAACTTAGTGTACATAAACTGACGTAAAAACGACCATACGCCCATCATTACGCGCTTAGCATGGCCTGGGTATTGTTTTTTCATGGTTACCACGGCCATACGGTAAGAGCAGCCTTCGGGTGGCAAGTAAAAGTCGACGATTTCTGGAAACTGCTTTTGCAAAATAGGCACAAACACCTCGTTTAATGCCACACCTAAAATAGCTGGCTCATCAGGTGGACGGCCGGTAAATGTACTGTGGTAAATTGGGTTTTTACGGTGTGTTAAATGGGTCACTGTCATCACAGGAAAATCATCAACTTCATTGTAATAACCAGTGTGGTCGCCATACGGCCCCTCGGGAGCCATTTCGCCAGGCATAATATAGCCTTCAAGTACTATTTCGGCACTGGCAGGGACTTGTAAGTCATTTGAAATTGACTTAACCACTTCTGTTTTACTACCGCGCAGTAAGCCAGCAAAGGCATATTCGCTTAACGTGTCTGGCACAGGTGTCACCGCACCTAAAATAGTGGCAGGATCAGCTCCTAATGCAACCGAAACCGGGTAAGGCTCACCGGGGTTTTCTTTACACCATTCTTGAAAATCGAGTGCGCCACCGCGATGCGATAACCAACGCATAATTATTTTATTTTTACCTAATAGCTGCTGGCGGTAAATACCCAAATTTTGGCGCTTTTTATAAGGCCCTTTGGTAACAGTTAAACCCCAAGTAATCAGGGGGGCGGCATCTCCAGGCCAGCAGTGCTGTATTGGTAACTTAGTTAAATCTACCTCGTCACCTTCTAGAACAACCTGTTGGCACGGTGCTTTTTTAACTTCTTTAGCCGGCATATTGAGTACTTGTTTAAATACCGGAATTTGCCCTAGTGCTTCTTTAATCCCTTTTGGTGGCTCCGGCTCTTTTAGAAAAGCGAGTAGCTTGCCAACTTCACGCAGCTCGCTTACATTTTCTTGGCCCATGCCCATAGCAACGCGCCTAGGTGTACCAAATAAGTTTGCAAGCACAGGCATACTGTGACCTTTTGGGTTTTCGAACAATAATGCGGGGCCTTTAGCACGTAATGTACGGTCGGCTATTTCGGTCATTTCAAGATACGGGTCGATTTCTTGAGTAATACGTTTAAGTTCGCCTTTTTTTTCAAGCAAATCGATAAAATCACGTAAATCTTTATATTTCATGGTAGGCCGCTACTAAGCAAAAAGTGAAAGTATTATACCCAACTAAACAACAAATGCATGTGCAGTTGTTAAGTCAGTGATAACGTAAAAACAGGCTATTTATTACGATGAGAAAAAAGAAAAAGTTTAAATCGCGAAAGACAAAATTATAAGGCGTCTGCTTGTTGAAGTTGGCAATGGTATTTATTACCTGAAACAATCAGCATCGCTTCATCGGCTTTAGACCAAAATAGCACTCGCTCATTAATATACTTTACTCCTGATGCGCTCGGCTCTTTATTAAGCGTATATGTTTGCTCATTTAAAGTAAGTGTTGCCCCCGCTCCTTGGTGTGCTAATTCTACTACGCGCTCGTTGCATAAGTAGTGGGTACTTTTAGACTCATTACTACAGGCTGATAAAACCAGCATGCTTGTAAAAATAACCACCAATGCTTTCATTAATATCCCCTAAGTAAGTTTGCCATTGATAAAAATCAGTGCGTTTAATCAGCATAACAAAGCAAAATTAACCGTTGGTGAAAATTACGGATTACGCTATGTTGATAGCATTATTTTTTAGCTAGGAAGCAACATGGCAGGCATTAACCTTTTAACATTACTTGATGATATAACCACCTTACTTGATGACATTGCCACAATGAGTAAAGTCGCCACTAAAAAAACAGCCGGTGTACTTGGTGACGACTTAGCACTTAATGCTCAGCAAGTTACAGGGGTTACAGCCGACCGCGAATTACCCGTAGTTTGGGCTGTGGCAAAGGGCTCATTTTTAAATAAAGCCATTTTGGTGCCTGGTGCATTGCTCATAAGTATATGGCTGCCTTGGTTAATAACCCCGCTGCTAATAATCGGTGGCTTATTTTTATGTTTTGAAGGCGCTGAGAAAGTATTTGCTCGGTTTTTACCTCACCCCGAAAAAGAGGTTGATGAGTCGCAGCAATTAGACCCAGCTGAGTATGAAAAGCAAAAAGTAAAAGGAGCCATACGCACCGACTTTATTCTCTCAGCCGAAATTATAGTGATCACCTTAGGAACGGTTGCAGGTGCCACACTTGTAAATCAGGCGCTTGTACTATGTGTTATAGCCGTATTAATGACCATAGGTGTATACGGCCTTGTAGCCGGTATTGTAAAGCTTGATGACGCGGGGTTGTATTTGCTTAATCAATCAAAGGTGTCGGCTAATAAATTTAAAGAGATGCTTGGTAAGGGGTTATTAGCTGCAGCGCCAAGGCTTATGCAATTTTTAGCCTTTGCCGGCACAGTAGCCATGTTTTTAGTCGGTGGCGGCATTTTATCCCACGGTATTGAGCTACTACATCATTGGCAATTAGAAGTAATAACCATAGGTAAGTCGTTATTAAATGGCACCGGCGAAACATTAGCCCCCCTTATATTTGACGGATTACTAGGGGTAGTAGCGGGGCTATGCATTGTTATTCTGCATTTAGTTTGGAGTAAGCTTACTAACCCTAAGGATTAGATTTATAACCCTATTAATTTACGCCTGTTTACATTAAGGGAAGAAGTATGGTGTATATTTTTGTTAAAAGTATGTAACATAAAAGCTCAATCAAAAATAAATAAAAGGAACTTTAATGAATAAGTTTTTGGCTTGTCTGTCTTTATTACTGGCCAGTATTTTTAGCTCACATACTACAGCAAGTAACGACTTGGTACCGATAGAAAGCTTTAGTAAAGATATAGAGTTTGCAGGTGTGAAAATTTCACCTGATGGAAAATACTTAGCTGTAATTACTCGCCCTGAAGGAAAAAATGTATTAATGGTGCTAAGCACTGATACATTTAAAGTAAGTCATGCAATTAGGTTTCCTAATAATGCCCAAGTTGGCAATTATTACTGGGTAAACAATGAAAGAATTGTATTGGCTAAAGAGTACATTAAAGGCTGGAAAGATCATCCCGAATTTCATGGTGAGCTTTTTGGTGTAAATGCTGATGGTAGCCGAGGCAAATATTTAGTGGGTTACCAAGGTGAAATGCAAACAGGAACCCGTATAAAAAAAGCGACACCCATACTAGGTACTTCTTATGTACTAGACCCGCTTATTCATGATAGGCGTAAAATGCTGATTCTGACCTACCCATGGAGCGCTTCAAATGAGCCGCATACAATAGTTTATGAAGTTGATATTTACAGCGGAAAGCGAAAAAGAGTTGCTCGCTCACCATCAAAAATGGCAGGCTTTTTAACAGACCATGATGGTAATGTGCGTGTTGCTGTTTCAAACGATGATTATATTAATCAAAAAATTTATACCCGTGAGAAGTCAGGTGGTGAATGGCAACAGCTTGATTTAGGAGAGTTAAAATACACTGATATTAGCCTCCATGCGTTTGATAGTACCGGTGCTTCTGTTTATGTGACAGCGTCAGAAAATGGCGAAGCAAAGGGGCTTTATAAACTAAATTTAGAGAGCAAAAAGTTTGAGCTTTTGCATAAAGAACCACAGGTCTCTCCAAAAAAAGTGTGGGTAGATGAAGTTTCTAAAGAATTATTCGCAATTGAAAATGAGCTTGGCTATCCTGCCTATTCTTTTATAAATAATTCACATAAAAGTGTGCGCTTAAAAGCATTAATACAGTCGCTTCAAGGGCAGCAAGTTCAGCTTGTTAGTAGTACTGAAGATGGTGAGAAGAGTATTATTTTTGCGTCAAGCGATACTAACCCTGGCAGTTACTACTTGTTCGATGCCAAAAAGAATAGCCTACGCTTTTTGTTTGCGACTAAAAGCTGGATCAAGCCAAGTGAAATGGCTATAACCAAACCTGTAAATTTTAAAGCGCGTGATGGCTTAACAATATACGGATATTTAACCATCCCTAATAATACTGATGAGAAAAACTTACCTTTAGTTGTTATGCCTCACGGTGGGCCTCATGGACCAAGAGATTGGTGGGGCTATGAGAGCGAAGCTCAGCTATTAGCCAGTAGAGGCATTGCAGTACTAAAAGTTAACTTTAGAGGCTCTGGTGGCTTTGGCCGTAACTTTGAACATGCTGGACATAAAAAATGGGGTGCCGAAATACAATACGACATTATTGACGGTGTAAAATACTTAATAGAGCAAGGCACTGTAAATAAAGATAATATTTGTATAATGGGCGCTAGTTTTGGCGGCTATTCGGCACTACAAAGTGCAATTTTAGAACCTGATATGTTTCAGTGTGCTATTGGTGTAGTTGGGGTGTACGATTTACCGCTAATGTTTGAAGAAGGCGATATCTCTGAACGTGACCGTGGACAGCGCTATCTTAAAAGCGCGCTTGGTACTGATGAGGCACTGTTAAAGCGTTTTTCACCTAGCTACAACATAGACAAGCTTAAAGCGCCAGTTTTAATTGTACATGGTGGGCAGGATGAAAGAGCACCAATTGAGCAAGCTGAGTCTTTAGTTGCAGCGCTAAAAAAAGAAAACCATCCTTACATATACGAGTTACTTGAAGATGAAGGGCATGGCTTTTATAAAGCAGAGCACAGAACGCGCTACTACAAGCAAGTACTTAACTTTTTAGATGAGCATATGACTTTCTAATTATAAGTATGAATGAAGATTGAAAATGGCCAGTTAAACTGGCCATTTTTTATTTGCAGTTTGCTTTATCGCACATTTCCTCTAATTCTATTTTAGCTTTGCTATTACCTTGCGCTATTGCCTGCTCATACCAATGTTTTGCTGTTTGTACATTTTGAGTCACGCCTTGTCCATCTCGGTACATTTGCGCAAGATTGAGCTGCGCCCATTGCGAGTCGGCATTTGCGGCTAGAGTAAAACTCTCAAGCGCATCGCTATACTGTCCGTTTTTAAAATACGTAATGCCCTGTTGGTTATTTTTGTCGAGCTTTAAGCCTTTATATAGCGGTTTTGGTTTTGGCGGAAACATTACAAAACCACCATATAAACTGTTTGCTGAGGGGCGCAGTACGTCGTAAATCACCCCGTCGCTGTAAAGTCTTTTTACTTCGCTACGAGGCAAAGTAATTTTGTCATCTGAGAAGTAACCTCTTTGTACTAATAAGCTGGTACGCATTGCAGTAGTAATGCCTTTGTTGCGCTTATAGCTGTAGTTACTTACTTGAAACGTAATAAACTGCTCGTCAAAACTTAAAACTTGCGCAACTTTTAAGTTGGTGAGTGTCCATGGCTCATGAGTAAATTTATCAGCGTGTACTAAATACGTATCGTAGGCTTTAGGGTTAGTTAAGTAGCTTTGCTTTTGCGCTTGCGCTGCAGCGTGTTGTTGGTAAAAAAATAGCCCCACCCATAACGCTAAAAATACCCCTATAAAGTATTTAGGTAGAGTGAAAATTTCAAACATCGGTAACTGCTTTAATTTTACAGGCGCATTATGGCCGCATTGATAGCATTCGTATTTATAGTTTAGTGCTAAAGGTAGAACAGGAATAACCGTAAAGCGTAAAAAACGACTTTGGTTTATTAGATGATAGGCGCGGCTATGGCAGTTAGGGCAGCACTGTATTTGTGCAAAATGAGGAAACGACTGACTCGTATTGAAAAGCAACATGCCCGCACACTCCTTGTTTTATTTAATTTATATAAAGGTAAAACAAGGAGTGCGTTTATTAAAGCTACAAACTGTAAGTAAGTATGTCAGTTATTAGTTAGTCTGCGCTTTCGGTTGAATTGTTGTTTTGGCATCTGCTGCCATTAACGCAAATACAGCATACGCAGCGGTATTTTGGCGCAGTTTAGCAGGCGTTACTTTATCGAGTGTGTCATCAGCTGTGTGATGGTAATCAAAGTAATCAGTGCCATCTTGGGCCAACTCAAATATAGGTGCCGACACCGCTTTTTTTAAGGGGATTAAATCTGGCCCGCCGTTAGCCTGGTTTTTACCAATGTACTCAATGTTTAACGCAGCCAGCTCTTTTGCTATGGCACGCACTACTGGCAGAGAAGCCGCATTAACATTTGACTCAAAACCATATACTACATCGGCGCCAAAGTCCGACTCAGCAGCTGCAACTATATTGTGTAAGTCACTTTTGTGTTGTGCAAAGTAAGCTTTTGCACCCCAAAGCCCAAGCTCTTCTGCTGCAAACAGTACAACACGAATACTGCGCTTAGGGCGTTTAACATCGCTAATGTGTTTAGCCGCAGCCATTGTTAGCGCAACACCTGCACCATCATCTAATGCGCCAGTGCCTAAATCCCACGAGTCTAGGTGGCCGCCAATTAACACATATTGTTCTGGGTTTTCGGTGCCATTAAATTGGCCTATAACGTTATAGCTTGTGCCTTCTCCTAGGCTTTGTGTTTGTACATTTATATTAACCGTTACCTTTTTGTTTAAGGCCACTAAGCGCGCTATTTGATCCGCATCCGGGTTGGCAATAGTTACGTTAGGTATTTTTTTAACCCCTTCTTTATAGTAACTACCACCAGTGTGAGCAAAGCGATGGTGAGCTGTGCTCACTGAGCGCATCATGTAAGCAACCGCGCCTTTTTTTGCAGCTTCAATTGCGCCTGTGGCACGTGCTTTTACTGCGGGGCCGTATCCGTTGCCGTCTATGTCGCGGTTCATGCGGTAATTAATATAGGCAATTTTACCTTCTAAGCTATTTGCTGGTGCTGCAATTAGCTCATCCAATGTTTCAAACAACACAACCGGTGCACTAATGCCATCATCAGGTGTGCTTACACTGTTACCCAGCGCAGTTAAATGCAGAGGTTGCTCACTTGGGGTGAGTATTTTTCCGCTTTCGCTATAACGGCGCCATTTTGGAAATGTTGCTTCTTCAAGCCATACTTTATCAAAACCAAGTTCGTTAAATTTTGCTTTAGCCCATGCTACTGCTTTTTTATCGTTTTCAGTGCCGGGTAAGCGAGGGCCAACTTCTGTTGTGAGTGACTCGAGTAGCTCGTAGCTTAAATGGCTTTTAAGTGCAGCAGTGCGCACCTCATCAACCTGTTGTAATTGCGTTGTGGTGAATTCTGCATTGTTTGCGCTAACGCTGAGGCTGCTAGTCATTAGTAGCGCTGTAATAATTTTTTTCATATAGAGTAAGCCTTTTTATAATTAAGTGTATTAGAGCACTTTTTAAAGGCTTTAAAAAATAGATGAGATGAATGCAGTGGTGTTTTTAATAGGCAGTAAAAAGCCCGCACAATTATTATTGTGCAGGCTTTATAAGTATAAGTTTATAACTTAAAAGCTAAATTGAGCTGCTAGGCGTACATTTGTGCCTTCGCCCACGGTAACGTTGTTTAAGCCACCGCCGCCTAAGTAGTTTTCGTCTAATAGGTTTTCAATGTTTAAACGAAGGTTTACATCGGTTTTACTTACTTTAAGTTTGTAAGTTGCACCTACATCTACTCGTGTGTAAGCATCTTTTACTACTGTGTTTGCACTATCGGCAAAGCGCTCACCTTCATAAAATGCACCGGCATTAAATGCAATGGTGTCGTTTAACTCATAGCGTGTCCAAAGTGATGCAGACCATTTAGGAGCATCAGTAGGGCGTTTACCTTGTAGGTCTTCGTCACGCTCAAAATTTGCATCTAAGTACATAGTTGATGCCATAACAAATAAGCGATCGGTAGCTGCACCTTGCGCGCTTAGCTCAAGCCCTTTATGGCGCTGCTCGCCTACTTGGTTTGTTTCAGAGGTAAATTCGCCCACTGGCACTTCAAGTGCTTCGGTTACTAAGGTGCCTTTTTTGCTAATATCAAATACAGCACCGCTTAACATTAGGCGGTCATCAAATAGTTGCCATTTAACACCAATCTCTTTTTGCTCAGAGGTAACAGCATCAAGCTTCATACCGTTGTTGATGTCAGTTTCGCTTACTAATGTATCGCTACCTTGTGGCTCAAAACCTTCTGAGTAGCTAGCATAAATAGTCGCAGAAGGGTTAGGGTGATAAAGCACACCTACTTTTGGTACGAACGACTCGTTATCTGCGCCTTCTCTATTTTGCTCATCGTAACGACCACCTAATGATACTTGCCACTGTGGCGAGAAAGTAATTAAGTCTTGAACGTAAATACCGTAGTAGTCGTATTCAGTTTCGCTAATAGTATCATCTGATTTATAGCTTACTGTTGGGCGGCTTGGCTCGTTTTGGCCAGCGGCAAAATCAAAATACTCTGCTGATGTACGGCGTTGTCCGTAATAGTAATCTAGCGAGTTTGCACCAATTAAAAACTGATGTTGTAAACTACCGGTTTTAAATTCGCCAACAAAATCAATAAATGCGGTTTTAAACTGCCAATCGTCAAAACGGTCGTAAGGGCGTGACTCATAGCTATCGCCTTCTACGAATGTGCTTGGCTTACGAGGTGCAGACTCAAAACGCTGGCGCTCAAATGTTTGCTCGTTGTAACCAAGCTTAACTTGCCAGTGATCGTTTAAGTACACTTCAAAATCTACGCCTAAGTTTTCTACTGTTATGTCGGTAAATGCCCAAGACATATCGCGAATGGTTTTGTCATCGCCAATCACATTGGCGTTGTCATCTATCCATGCACCTGTATCTAGGCCTGCTTCGTCGTCTGTGCGGTCGTAATGTACACGTACTAATGCGTTGTCGCTTAAATCGTAATCAACAATTACAGCACCTAAAAAACGGTCGCGTTCACGGTTTTCGCCGTTTTGGTATTCGCGCCAGTAATCAACATCTTGTTTTACTAAAATACCGCGTGCACGTAAATCTTCAGCGTCGGTAAGTGCACCAGCTGCGTCTAGCATAAAGCGGGTAGAGCCGTGTTGGTCTACATCTGCGCTGGCGTTAAATAATGTGGTTGCTGTAGGCTTTTTTGTCACCATGTTTATCAAGCCACCTGGGCCTGATTGTCCGTATAAAATACTTGATGGACCTTTAATAACTTCTACTTGTTGTAGAATTTCAATCGGTTGCTGGTAGTGAGACCAATGTTGGTGTCCGTCACGTAAGTAGCCTGTTGAAGAGCTAAGTTCAAAGCCGCGTAAGTTAAATACTTCACGGTTACGTTGTTGAGAGCCGGCAGTTAAACTTGCATCGTTAGTAAGTACTTCGCCAAGGGTCGTTGCTAATTGCTCGCTAATTATTGTATCGCTAATAACAGTTACTGATTGCGCTGTTTCTAACAATGACGCTGATGTTCTCATTGCTCCGTTGGCGTTGTCGACTTTGTAGTCGTTAAAATAACTACCTTTAACTTCAATTCGCTCTAAGTCAGTAGGGGCGGCAAAGGCGCTTGTGCTAATGGCACCAACAAGTGCTACGTACAGTGAGTTTAGTTTCATCAATTACATCCAGTGTTAGGGTGTTAAAATTTTTCGAGGATCTTAATGAAAACTAGTATCATTTGCAACTTTTTTATTAACAAGGATTAACGCATCGTAAAATAATGCACATCGGGTATTAATGGTTGCCTAACCCGAATTCTGCTATTATAGAGCCATATTTTGGGGCTAAGCCCTGTGTTGTTTTTATTATTTTGGAATTTATTGTGACTTCTACTGCATTTTCATCTTTGGCTTTACCTGCTGGTTTAGTTGATAATTTATCAACACTTGGCTACTCGCAAATGACGCCTGTACAAGCGCAAAGCCTGCCACCTGTACTTGAAGGTAAAGACATTATTGCACAGGCAAAAACCGGTTCAGGTAAAACTGCTGCTTTTAGTTTAGGTGTGTTAGCTAAATTAAATGTAAAACGTTTTCGTATTCAATCGCTTGTACTTTGTCCAACGCGCGAACTGGCCGAGCAAGTGGCAGTAGAAATGCGTAAACTTGCCCGCGGTATTCACAATATTAAAATATTAACGCTATGTGGTGGTGTGTCAATTGGCCCACAAATAGGCTCGCTTGAGCATGGCGCGCACATTATTGTGGGTACACCTGGGCGAGTGGACGATCATATTCGCAAAGGTACACTGCGTTTAGACGATGTTGAAACGTTAGTACTTGATGAAGCAGATCAAATGCTTGATATGGGCTTTCAAGATACCCTTGATGCAATTATTGAGTGTATACCGCAAAATCGTCAAACGTTGTTATTTAGTGCTACCTTTCCGCGTGCAATTGAAGCTATTGCAAAGCGCGTATTAAAAAATCCAGAGATGATAAAAGTAGAAGAAGAGCAAGAAAAAAGCACAATAAAGCAATACTTTTACAAAATGGATAACAACAAACAGCGTTACTCAACACTTAAATTATTACTGCTTAAATTTACACCTCAAAGCTGTGTTGTTTTTTGTAATACCAAGGTAGAAACACAACAAGTTTGTGATGATTTAGCAAGTGAAGGCTTTAGCGCAGTGGCGTTGCACGGTGATTTAGAGCAGCGTGATCGCGAACGTACGTTAATTCATTTTGCTAATAAAAGTGCCTCGATATTAGTTGCTACCGATGTTGCCGCGCGTGGCTTAGATATTGACGACATGGACATGGTAATAAATTACCATTTAGCACACGACCCACAAACCCATGTGCACCGTGTAGGGCGTACAGGCCGAGCGGGTAAAAAAGGTATTGCGTGTTCTATTTACGGTGAGGCTGAGCAGTTTAAAGTGGCGCAAATAGGCGACCATTACGAACGAGACTTTTTGCCAGAGCCAATGCCTGCTTTTAGTTTATTAGAAAAGCCGCCTTACAAGCCTGAAATGGTTACCCTAATGATTGACTCGGGCAAAAAGCAAAAAGTGCGCGCTGGTGATATTTTAGGTGCACTTACTGGCAAAGATGGTGTTGCAGGACGCCAAGTAGGTAAAATAAATGTACTCGATAACGTTGCCTTTGTAGCCGTTGAGCGTAATGCATCAAAACCTGCACTACGTAAATTAACCGAGGGCAATATTAAAGGGCGTAAAATTCGTGCCCGTCGCCTTACCCGTTAATTACCTGTTTTGAGCAGCTAGCTTTAGCTGCTCATACTCGGCTCTTATTTGTCTAAATTTACATGCACTCCCAGTTTGCTTATCGGGATGATGTTTTAATGCCAATTGCCGCCAGCGCTTTTGTAGCATAGCCAGGCTAAAGTTTGGCGGTAATTGCCAAGCCTTAAGTAATGGCTCAATTTGCCCAACTGGCTGCTTTATTAGTGGGTTAAATTGCTGCCAAAAACTATCTAATAATGCCTCTATGTCTTTGGCACTGGTGTCGTAGTTTTCCCAGTTTAAATAGTAACCTTTTAAATGGGATTGCGTTGCTACATTGCTACTTGGCTCTGTAAGTTCAATATGTAATGACGATATAATTAAGTGCTTGGGTAATAGCTGTGTTTGTAGCTCAAATAAAGCATTCATAATTAAAAAATTCTTTTTAAATAAATTTTGCTCAGGGTTTGCATCTAAAGGTGGTAACACCCCTTGTTGAGCGAGCGTTGCAGCTAAGGTATGAACTTTCCAAACACGCTGAGTTAAAAGTAGCTCAAAAATCTCATCAATCAGGGGGTTAAGCATTGTTTGCACTCGTTTTGTTGTGTATCTTCAATAAAGATTACACTGACTAAAGCTAAAGTTTGAAGGAATAATATTATGCAAGGCAAATTGAAGTGCCTTTTATTTGTTTTATGTTGTGTGTTCATACTGCCAAGCTTTGCTCAAAATAGTGTATCTTTATTTGATGAATTTAAAAAAGAGCAGCAGTGGGACGTAAAACTCACGCTAGGTAATGCACTGCTTGAAGCAAAAAATATTACAGAATCCCAAAAGGTCAGTGTGTATTCTGAACTTGCCGATTTAGCCTTCTCCTCAGATGATTTTGAAAATGCCCTGTTGTATTTTAAAAAATTAGAACAGCACACCTCCTTAAACTACCTACCAGATATGCACTTTAGAGCCATTAAAATGCAAGGCGTTGTGTTTTATTTTCAGGGGTATTTTCAGCAAGCTATTGTTGAATATAGCCGCGCCATGGTGATTGTTGAAAAAAACAATAAGCAAGTAGAGCTTGCAAACCTGCTAAGTAATATTGGTTTAGCGTACTTCGAAATGAATAATATGGAGCTAACGCTCGAATATTATTTAAAAGCAAAAGAGATTTATGAGAAAAAGGGCAGTGCTCAAGACCAAGCTGATATTTTGCTAAATATAGCAGGGGTGTACATTAGGTTATCACGTTACGAAAGCGCCATTTTATTTTATAAAGAAGTACTTAAAGTTTATCAAAAATTAGCTGATACCAGCGGTATAGCGCAAGTTAACAATAATTTAGGGGTTGCTTACTACGAAAGTTCGCAATTTGATTTAGCGCTGCATTATTATCAAATGGCACTGCGCTATTATATTTCTACCAATGATTATAATAAGTTATCTACCCAATATACTAATTTAGCAAACATCAATTTAATTCTTAATAACGTGGATGTTGCCTACGAGCAAGCTAAATTGGGGGTACAAAATGCCCTTAAAATTGCTAATCACAGTTTAGAGCTCAACGCCTTACATGCACTGGCTAAAATACAATTTGTGAGAGGTGAGCTTGCTGATTCGCAAAAAAGCTTAGATAAAGCAACCGATTTGGCCACACAATATAATAGTGTGCGTATAAAGCGCGATGCTTTTGGTACACGCTCGCTCCTAGAGGCAAGCAAAGGCAACTACGCTGAGGCATTAACTCTGCACGAAAAGTTTGTAGCAGAGCAGCGCGGTATAAATAGCGAAACAATTACCAGCGCCTTAGCTGTATTACAAAATCAATTTAAAGCTACTCAGTTAAATCAAGAAATTCAAAAACTGAAGCAAGAACGAAAAGTACAAAAGTTAAAAATGAGCCAACGCTCGCAGCTTACGGTTTTTATTTTTGTTTTATTATTTTTAGTAATTGTAACGGGCACCGCGCTTTATCGTCGGGGCGCCGAAAAGCGTGCTAAGCAGTTATTAAAAGAACAAGTCGCGCAGCGTACAGCAGAGCTACAAGCTATTGCCCAAGAGCTACGAGAAGCAAATGATGTTAAAAGCCAGTTTTTGGCAAATATTAGCCATGAAATTAGAACCCCGCTCACCGCTATTTTAGGCCAAACAGATGATTTAATTAATGGTTTGTACGAGCCTGAAAACCTACAAGACGAATTAAAAATAATTCAACGACATAGCGATCACTTAAAAAGTTTAATTAATGACGTACTCGATTTAAGTAAAATAGAAGCAAACAGATTAGAGCTTAATATTTCGTGCTTTGACATAGTGCAGCTTGTTAGCGATGTACATGCCATGTTTATTACGCAGGCTAAGGCAAAGCATTTACAAATTCGTTTTGATAACCATGTAGGCAATGCGTTTTATACCAAGCTCGATTTAATGCGGGTGAAGCAAATACTCATTAATTTATGTGCTAATGCCGTTAAGTTTACGCAGGCGGGGCAGGTTGTTGTGTCTTTAAACAAAACCGAGCAAGGGCTTGTTTTTATAGTGAAAGACACCGGTATTGGCATGAATTCATCACAGCTAAAACAAATATTTGAATGCTTTAGCCAAGCCGATAACAGTATTAGTCGCCGCTTTGGTGGCACCGGGTTAGGGCTTAGTTTGTCTCAACAGTTAGCCTCTATGATGGGCGGCTACATTAGCGTACAAAGTGAGTTTAAACGCGGAAGTCAGTTTTCGCTGTTTTTACCCTGTGTAGAAGTTGAAAAAGAGCTAGATGAGTACGAACATGTAAGCGCCGCTGAACAGGTTAAGCAGTTAACCGGGCGCGTAGTTTTGGCTGAGGATCATCCCGACAATCGCAGACTCATAAGTCGTTATTTACGTTCAATGGGGCTTGAAGTTATTGCGGTAGAAAATGGTGAGCAAGCGGTTGAGAAGTGCCTACAAATATACCCTGACCTCGTGCTGCTTGATATACAAATGCCTATTATGGACGGGCGTGCTGCGTTTTCGTTGTTGCAACAGTGCGGCTTTCAAGCGCCTATTTTTGCTTTAACGGCCAATGCAATGAGCCATGAAGTTGATGATTATCTTGCCCTAGGGTTTACAGGGTATTTAGGTAAGCCATTAGATAAAAACGCGTTTTATAACACCCTTGCCCAGCATTTAGGTGAAGCAAAACAAGAGGCAGCCTATACAGCTAAGATAGACATGAGCGACTTAGTAACAAGTTTTAAGCAAAGCTTCACGTTTGAAAGCGAAACCATAAGTCAGCACCATAATAGTAATGACCTAGAGGCACTACAAAAAGACAGCCATCGTATTTTAGGTGCTGCGCAAATGTTTGCGTTAGACGATATTGCCAAGGCCGCTAAAAATCTCGATATGGCTTTACTCAATAAACAAAGCCAAAGTAAAGAGCACATTCAAAAGCTTGTAGATGAATTACAGCGTGTACTTAAAAAATATAACGAGAGTTAATTATACCAATCGTGTTAGGTTATTAGACATTTATAGCGACAGATAAATAGAGTGGTCATAAGGCATAAGTTTTGACACCTAGTTGTTCTACATAAGAAATTTATAACGCCATTAACGCTTTATTTAGTATGCTAGAAAGGCTAAATATCTAAGCCGATTGGTATTAGTCGTTTAAACATAAAAAAAGCGCCCTAGGCGCTTTTTTTATATAATGAAAACGCGCTTATTGGCGTTTCATCGAATCGAAGAATTCATCGTTCGTTTTGCTCATAGAAAGCTTATCAATTAAGAATTCCATTGCATCAATCTCTGACATTTCATGAACAATCTTACGTAAAATCCACAGCTTTTGTAGCTCATCTGGCTTAGTAAGTAGTTCTTCACGACGCGTACCAGAGCGGTTAAAGTCGATGGCAGGGAATACACGCTTTTCAGCAATCTTACGATTTAAATGTAGTTCCATGTTACCGGTACCTTTAAACTCTTCGTAGATAACTTCATCCATTTTAGAGCCCGTGTCGATAAGTGCTGTAGCTATAATCGTTAAGCTACCGCCTTCTTCAACATTACGTGCAGCACCAAAGAAGCGCTTAGGCTTGTGCAGTGCGTTAGCATCAACACCACCGGTAAGTACTTTACCTGATGAAGGAATAACGGTGTTGTAAGCACGCGCTAAACGGGTGATTGAATCAAGCAAGATAACCACATCTTTTTTGTGCTCAACTAAACGTTTTGCTTTTTCAATAACCATTTCTGCAACTTGTACGTGGCGAGAAGCTGGCTCATCAAACGTTGATGCAATAACTTCACCTTTAACGAGGCGTTGCATCTCGGTTACTTCCTCCGGACGCTCATCAATAAGTAAAACCATTAATGTAACATCTGGGTGATTGTGAGTAATTGATTGTGCAATGTTTTGCAGTAGCATTGTTTTACCCGCTTTAGGCGGTGCTACTAACAAACCACGTTGGCCACGGCCAATTGGAGATGCTAAATCAAGTACACGAGCGGTAATGTCTTCTTTACTGCCGTTACCGCGTTCCATACGAAAACGTTCGTTTGCATGTAGTGGGGTAAGGTTTTCAAAAAGAATTTTAGTGCGAGAGTTTTCAGGTTTATCGAAGTTAACTTCATTTACTTTTAATAAAGCAAAGTAGCGTTCGCCATCTTTAGGTGGACGAATAAGCCCTGAAATAGAATCGCCAGTACGCATGCTGAAACGGCGAATTTGGCTTGGAGATACATAAATATCATCTGGGCCAGCTAAGTAAGATGCTTCTGATGATCTTAAAAAACCAAAACCATCTTGTAAAATCTCTAGTACACCGCCACCGAAGATGTTCTCTCCGCCTTTGGCGTGTGCTTTAAGAATGGCAAAAATGATATCTTGCTTTCTTAAGCGGGCTACGTTTTCGAGCCCCATGGACTCAGCTAAGTTTACAAGTTCTTTTATAGACTTGTCTTTTAATTCGCGTAAATGCATATTGGTGGGTTCTTTATTACAATTGTCATACTCAAAATCGCTTTGATAGTTGAGTGAGGTTTGTTGAATATAACTAAGGATTAGTTGGCTTTATAAACTAGCAGTTCACTGGCATAGCGTCCAGTCTTTATACAAAATAAACACAAAAAAAGGGCAAAAACGCCCTTTTTTTTAATTTTTACTTAGATATTGTTTTCTAAGAACTCAATAAGTTGAGTTTTAGAAAGCGCACCAACTTTCGTTGCAGCTACTTGGCCGTCTTTAAAAAGAAGCAGAGTAGGAATACCACGAATACCAAATTTAGGCGGTGTACCCGCGTTTTGGTCGATGTTTAATTTAGCAACTGTTACACGGCTTTCGTATTCATCAGCTACTTCATTAAGGATAGGGGCGATCATTTTACAAGGTCCGCACCACTCAGCCCAAAAATCTACTAGTACAGGCTTGTCTGATTGTAATACGTCAGCTTCAAAGCTATCGTCAGTAATTTGGATTATTTTCTCGCTCATTGCGCTCTCCGATTTAGTTAGGCGAAATATTTAGTGCGTATTTAAACACTCTTGTTTCTTATTGCAAGTTTAAACGTTATGCTTAAACGCTATGACTAAGACACATTTGACCGATAAAAAGTTTTCAGACTTTGCTATCGCACCGGAAGTGGTTGCCGGTTTAACCGAAAGTGGGTTTGAATATTGCACACCCATTCAAGCAAAATGCCTACCTTTTATTTGTGACGGACGCGATATCGCGGGCCAAGCACAAACAGGTACGGGCAAAACGTTGGCGTTTTTAACTGCCACGTGCCATCGGTTATTACAATCTAGCAAAGCACCTAGTAAACATCCAAGAGCCCTGATCATGGCCCCGACTCGGGAGCTTGCGATTCAGATACACAAAGATGCTAAAATTTTAGCGCCGCACTGTAATCTTAACTTAGGTTTAGTATATGGTGGCGAAGATTACGAAAAACAACGTGCACAATTAGAAAAAGGCGTTGATATTTTAATTGGTACTACAGGTCGCCTAATCGATTTGTACAAGCAAGGCTGTTACACCCTTAATGAAATTGAGGTAGTTGTGCTTGATGAAGCCGATCGTATGTTCGATTTAGGCTTTATAAAAGACATTCGTTACATGTTCCGCCGTATGCCAGATACAGCAGATAGATTAAATCTATTATTTTCTGCCACGCTTTCTTATCGCGTGCAAGAACTTGCCTTTGAACATATGACCAACCCTGAGCACGTTCAAATCGAGCCAGACGTTAAAACAGGTAAGCGAATTAAAGAAGAGCTATTTCATCCTTCTCAAGAAGATAAAATTAAGCTGCTATTAACTTTAATTGAGGAAGAATGGCCAGACAAAGCCATTGTGTTTGCCAATACGAAGCACAGCTGTGAAACAGTGTATGCCTGGTTAAAAGCCGATGGCCACCGAGTAGGTATGCTCACTGGCGATGTAAACCAGAAAAAACGCCAATCTATATTAGCGCAATTCACCAAAGGCGAATTAGACTTTTTAGTGGCAACCGATGTGGCAGCACGTGGGCTACATATCCCTGAGGTAAGTCATGTATTTAACTTTGACCTGCCAGATGATTGTGAAGATTACGTTCACCGTATAGGCCGTACAGGTCGTGCGGGCGCATCAGGTCATGCAATTAGCTTTGCATGTGAGCAGTACGCTTATAACCTGCATGAAATAGAAGAGTATATAGAGCACAGCATTCCTTTATCACATTATGATAAAACCGCATTGCTAGATGATTTAACAAAGCCTACTATTCAAAGAAAGCGCAACTATTCTACAGGCCCACGTAATCGTAGTAATAATAACGGACGTCGCCCAAATAATAGTTACCAAAAAGGACGGTCGTAACTCGGCCGTTACTGTACGTAGTAGTAACTAGAGGTTTTTGAACGGTGGGGCAATTTAAACCGCAAAAAAATGTGTATGCAGTCATTGATTTAGGCTCAAATAGCTTTCATATGCTAATTGCTAAATCAATTGCTGGCGGCCTACAAACTATAGGCCGCGTTAAACGCAAAGTAAGATTAGCCGCAGGGCTTGATAAAGATAACGTATTAAGCACTGAGGCAATGCAGCGAGGCTGGGAGTGCCTTGCACTTTTTGCTGAGCGCCTACAAGACATTCCAAAACAAAATATAACCATAGTAGCAACGGCCACTTTACGTCTTGCGACGAATGCCGATGTTTTTAAAGCACAAGCCGAAAAAATCTTAGGCCACACTATTAATGTAATAAGTGGTGAGCTAGAAGCACGCACTATTTATAAAGGCGTAGCACACACTTCATCATGCACTGGCAAGCAGCTAGTTATTGATATTGGTGGTGCAAGTACCGAGGTCGTTATAGGTAAGGGCTTTGAGGCACTGCACTATAAAAGCTTAAATATGGGGTGCGTTACTTATTTAGAGCGCTATTTTAAAGATTGCCAATTAAGTGAAGCAAACTTTAACGCTGCCATCAAAGCTGCCCACGAAGTTATTGATGAAATTGCCCCTGAGTATAAACAAGCAGGTTGGCAAATTGCATCGGGTGCTTCTGGCACGGTGCAAGCCATTCAAGAAATAATGGTTGCGCAACACTTAGATGAACTACTCACTCTAGAAAAGCTAAATAAAATAAAAGAGCAATCAATAACGTTTAGCACTATCGCTGCACTAGACTTACCTGGTCTAAGCGAAGAGCGTAGATTAGTTTTTGTATCTGGTCTAGCTATCTTAATTGCGCTATTTGAATCGCTTGAAATTGAAAAAATGGGATTAGCTGGCGGTGCACTTCGCGAAGGTGTGCTTTACAGTATGGTGCCCGAGCTTCATAACAACGACATTCGTAAACGCACCGTTGATGGGTTTATGGACCGTTACCATGTTGATCAAAAGCAAGCTAATCGAGTATCGAGCTTAGTTATTCAACTGGCAGAGCAAGTAGGTGAAAGCTGGCCGCTTGTTAGTGAAAATGCGTTGCCGCTTTTAAAAGCCGCAGCACAACTACACGAAATTGGTTTATTAATAGAGTACAAGCAATATCACAAGCACACAGCCTACATTATAGAAAACACCGATATGCCAGGTTTTTCACAATCTGAACATAAAGTGATTGCAGCTGTTGCCAATGCACATCGCTCCGATATTCAAAAAGGCAGCTTCGACGTTCTAGGCGCACATAGTACACTTACCCAATACTTAGTTAGGTTATTAAGAATTGCCGTAATATTATCGATGCGCCGACAAGACGACGTACTTCCTAAAATAGAGTTATCTGTAGAAAAAGACACCTTAGACTTAAAGTTTGCCAATAACTGGTTAAAAGAACACCCTCTTATGGCTAGTGAGCTACAACAAGAGTCTAAATTGCAAAGTAAACTCGGTTGGAAACTCATCGTAAACTAATATAAAAGGCCCGTAAGGGCCTTTTTAGTGTTTAAAGTAACCACTTTGCTTCAATTTCACGCGAACAGTCATTTATTTCAAGTTTTCTTCAAAAAAGGGTTGATCTGTTTTCGGATCTCCCTATAATGCGACCCCACTGAGACGGCAGAGCGCAACGCTTAGCGAGGCAAGAGTCAATCAGTGAGTTGAGTAAAACTTAGTTTTAAAAACTTTCAAGTTTAACAAAATTAAGTGTTGACAAAAAAATAGGAAAGCGTAAGATGCGCAGCCCTAGCGAGATAAAGTTTAACGCTTTAATCGCAACGTTCTTTAAC